>NZ_JACGWF010000091.1:0-16244 GCF_014077595.1 Colwellia sp. 6M3
GGTGATACCTTAATAGCTAAGTGATTTTCTAACCTTCCTCGTTATCGGCAGGCTTTATTATTGCTTTAACTGACAATAAAATGACATGTTAGCGTCAATTTATTGTTGATTATTCATTGCAGCAAGTTAATAATAGAGAAAATTTAGACTAATAAATGCTTTGTCAACGCGCTATACAATAAAATAGTAATGGCAAAACAACCATATAATAATTAAAAAATACAGCAATAAAAAATGCAAGGGCATAATATGCAAGGGCAAAAACATATTCTAGTCGTCGATAACGACGCAGCAAGACGCCATCAAATAGAAACCGTTTTAGCCTTTGTTGGTGAAAATTTTCATGTTCTAGCAGAAGATGAAATTGATAAACACATAGCTGAAATCCCTAATATTCTTACCATTATTTTATGTGGTGACATTTCCTCAAAATTACAAGATATTATTAAATCTCTGCCGGCTTGCCCATTTATTTATCATGACATAATTGATAAAAAACAACTCAATGGCTATGTCAATGTTATTGGTGAATTAACCACACCGCTAAATTATGCCCAATTAACAGAATTAGTACATCACAGTCATCAATATCATAATAACTTGCCGTCTAAACGAGATGTTAATCGTCCAAACTCATTATTTCGCTCCTTGGTAGGTACAAGTGAGCCCATGCAACAGGTACGTTTTTTAATTGAACAAGTTGCCTGCACAGAAGCTAATGTATTGATTTTAGGTGAGTCTGGGACGGGTAAAGAAGTTGTTGCACGCAATATTCATAATTTATCAGATAGAAGTAAAGGTCCTTTTGTTCCAGTTAACTGTGGTGCTATTCCAGCTGAATTACTAGAAAGTGAATTATTTGGCCATGAGAAGGGCGCTTTTACTGGCGCTATTTCCACCCGTAAAGGTCGCTTCGAAATGGCTGAGGGTGGCACACTATTTCTTGATGAAATTGGTGATATGCCACAACCAATGCAAGTAAAATTATTACGTGTGTTACAAGAACGGACGTTTGAGCGCGTAGGTGGCTCTAAAAGTATAAAAGCCAATGTGCGAATCGTTGCCGCGACGCATCAGCACTTAGAAAATATGATTAACACTAATCAGTTTCGTGAAGATCTTTACTATCGAATCAATGTTTTTCCTATTGAAACACCTGCGCTGAGAGAGCGAAAAGAAGATATTCCGCTATTGTTACAAGAGCTTATTTCACGTTTTTCTGCCGAGCAAGGGCAGTCAGTGCGTTTTACTGAAAAAGCTGTTGAATCGCTAAAAGAACACCCTTGGGCTGGTAATGTTAGAGAACTGTCTAATTTAATTGAACGTATGATTATTATGTATGGAGAACAGGTGGTTAATGTTGGACAATTACCATTAAAGTACCGCCACTTAGATGTGGAAGACTATCAACCTGAATATCCTGAAGAGTTGCAAGAACGTGAAGCGATTAATGAATTGTTTTCAGGTTTCGATTATGACGACCAAGATGATGATGCCAATGAAATTAGCGCAGAAAACGCTATTGCTGTAAATGGTAATACAGTCGATGTTTTACCAAATGATGGCCTCAACTTAAAAGAGTATTTAGCTGAGCTAGAGATTTCGTTGATTAACCAAGCATTAGGTAAAAATGATTGGGTTGTGGCTCGTTCTGCCGAACTTTTAGGTATGCGCCGTACTACTTTGGTAGAGAAAATGCGCAAATATAACCTACAAAAAGCCAGCTAATAAAGTTAAAGGGTAATTAGAATAAACTTAAGGCTTCATCAAGATTAATCACGACTCCTTGCCAGCCAGTTTATTGAAAACGCCATTGAAATAATTACTATTTCAATGGCGTTTTAGTTTTTAAAGCAACAAAGATTGTTAGCCAAAAGATAATTGAAATGTATAATTTAATTACGGTTCTAGGCGTATAGTTCGGTTGCTTTAGTATTTTCAGCCATTTTATTGACAGCGATAATCAGCCTTTATTATTAGCTTTAACCACTGAATAATATAGCTTTAATTGATTGGCATAATTCATGCTTTGCTTGAGTGTACTTCTTTACTCGGGTGAAATATTATGGCACTTGCCTATTCGACATCGACCAACTCTTCTTCAGCCAATCCTGTGCTGAATCGTGTATTAACTTCATTTGATGAGGTTAATGTAAAACGCGATCAACCAAATCGATTAGAAAGCGAAAATTACGCGGGTGAATTGGCGTTTTTACGTCAACAAAATAAACAACTGCAGCACGTTATTGATGTTATGCCAACTGGTATGATCATGCTTGATGGTAACGGCATCGTGGTGAAAATGAATGATACCGCACAACGTTTGCTAGATGAGCCTATTTTAGGTCAACCTTGGTTCAATGTGATTAAACGCTCTTTTAAACCTAGGGCAGATGACTGGCATGAGGTTTCTTTAAATGATGGTCGCCGTGTCAAACTAGAAATTACTGCTTTAGGTGGCCAACCTGGGCAGTTGATCATGATCACCGACTTAACAGAAACTCGCCTCTTACAAGATAAACTTGGCCAATTACAGCGTCTTTCGTCTTTAGGGCGTATGGTGTCAAAATTAGCGCATCAAATTCGCACACCATTGTCTGCTGCGATGTTATATGGCGCCAATCTACGCAATAAAAAACTTAACGACGATGCAAGAGTTAATTTTCAAGATAAATTAATGCTGCGTTTACAAGATTTAGAGCAACAAGTTAATGACATGCTGTTATTTGCTAAAAGTGGCAGTAAAGCGGTGGTTGAACCGATAAATGTTAATCAGCTTATTGAGCAAGCAACACAGGCGATTGAGCCGCAAGTTAATCAAGCCGGTGCAAAAGTAAATCTGTATTTCTCTCAACAAGGTTGTGAAATTTTAGGTAATGTAAGTGCCTTAACTGGCGCAATTCATAACTTAATACACAACAGTTTATCGGTAATTAAAGCTGATGCTGTTATTGATATGAGTGCTTATTGTCAGGGTGAATATGCCTATATTAGCGTCCGAGATAATGGCCCTGGCATTAGTGCAGAGCAAGCCGATAAGATATTCGAACCTTTTTATACCTCAAGAAGCCAGGGCACAGGTTTAGGCCTAGCCGTAGTAAAATCGGTGACTAATGCGCACCAAGGTGAAGTTAGCTTGATCAGTAAACCCGGCGAAGGGGCACATTTTTGTATAAAAATACCACTGCTTGTAAGTGAAAACCTCAACACCGAATTAACTGAAAATAACAACGACGCATTTTTGTCTAAGGAGCTTAGTAATGAGCACAAGTAAAATCATGGTAGTCGAAGATGATGCTGGACTTAGAGAAGCCCTTGTTGATACTTTGCTTTTGGCTGGCTATCAATGTTTAGCCGTTGATTCCGGGGAAGACGCACTAATAAAACTCAAATCGCATGCGGTTGATTTAGTCGTTAGCGACGTACAAATGGGTGGTATGTCAGGACTATCGTTATTAAAAAGTATTCGCAATAATTATCCCAAATTACCCGTATTGATCATGACCGCGTATGGCACTATTGATGACGCGGTACAAGCTATGCGAGACGGTGCCTGTAATTATATGGCAAAACCTTTTGCCCCAGAAGTATTGCTAAATATGGTTACTCAGTATGTGCCGTTACAAACTAATGATGGTTGTGATCCCGTAGTGGCTGACGTTCAAAGTCTTGAGTTACTTAAACTCGCTAAAAAAGTGGCGAATACTGAAGCCTCTGTTATGGTTTTAGGGCCAAGTGGCTCGGGCAAAGAAGTGCTAGCACAATATATTCATAATTATTCGCCACGCAGCCAAGCCCCTTTTGTGGCCATTAATTGTGCTGCAATTCCTGAAAATATGCTTGAAGCGACTTTATTTGGCTATGAAAAAGGTGCCTTTACTGGTGCAATTCAAGCTAGTCCAGGCAAATTCGAACAAGCACAAGGCGGCACTATTTTACTTGATGAAATTACCGAAATGGATTTAGGCTTACAAGCAAAAATTCTACGAGTTTTACAAGAGCGTGAAGTTGAACGCATCGGCGGACGTAAAACTATTAACCTAGATGTTAGGGTGATAGCAACCAGTAACCGCGATCTAAAAGACGCCGTGCAAGAAGGTATTTTTAGAGAAGATTTATATTATCGCCTTAATGTATTCCCGTTAACTTGGTTACCACTTAACGAACGCAGAGATGATATTTTGCCCTTAGCTACACATCTTATTTCCCGTATTTGTCAAAAAGACGGTAATGTTATTCCTGAATTCACACCAGCAGCTCGCAGTAAATTACTCGCCTATGCTTGGCCAGGTAATGTGCGTGAATTAGACAATGTTATTCAACGAGCACTGATTTTACAAAGTGATCGTTGTATCGACGCTAATGACTTACTGATTGATAACTTTGAAACGCCTCAAGTGCAAAGTGACACCGTTGACGCTTCAAAAGCTGACAAACTCGGCAGTGAACTTAAATTACAAGAGCACCAAATCATATTAGACACTTTGCATGCTTGTCGAGGAAGCCGCAAAGATGTTGCCGAACGTTTGGGAATAAGCCCTCGTACATTACGTTATAAAATTGCCCGTATGCGTGATAGTGGTATTCAAATTCCACTTTAATTACAGGTTAAAATTAACAAAGTGTTAATTAAATATCGAGATTAAACTGAAAAACGACGTATTTAACGTCGTTTTTTTTGTTTTGAATAATTTGATTTTTACTGTTGATTTATAAGTGTTTTTTATTGTTTTAAAATGTAATTTTATTAGGCTTTTCTTGCCATTTCGCTTTATTTTTTAGCTTGGCACTATGCTTGCTTTAACCATAGGTAATAGTAAGTAACAAGAAATTGACACAAGCGAGATAGCCATGGATATTAAAACTAATTCTTTATACGCCCAAATGCAAAGCATGTCGATGGAAGCGATGGGAAACAGACTTCCTATCGGTGAAGAAAATGGCATGGGTACGCCTCCAGTTAGTAAAGCTGGTGGTGACTTTGGTAGCTTGTTAAAAGATGCAATAAATAATGTTAATGAACTACAACAAGATGTTGGTGCAAAACGTACAGCGTTTGAAATGGGTGATCGCAGTGTTACCTTGGCCGATACTATGATTGCAGGCTCAAAAGCGGGTATTGCTTTTGATGCAACCGTTCAGATCAGAAATAAGTTTGTTGAAGCTTATAAAGAAATTATGAGCATGCCGGTTTAGCTCCAGTTGCTAAAAATAAAACAAGTTTTACGCGGAGATAAATAAGTGGCCGATACAACAGACAATACAAATTTAATGTTAGCCGATGGTAACAACGATTTAGTCGCTGGCGACGGAGCAGATGATACCGTTGGTGAGCAAAAGTCAGGTTTAGCCGGTGCCATGGGCAATGTTGATTTTCTCCGTCAAATGACAATAGTCATTGCACTAGCTATTTGTTTTGCTATTGCCATTTTTGTTATCATGTTAGCGAATCAACCTGAATATCGTTTTTTAACCAAATTGCCAACCGAGCAATTAATTAAAACGATGGACTTTCTTGACAGCAATAAAGTGGATTATCGTCAAGAAAATAACACTATATCTGTTGAAAGCGATGAATATCAAAACGTTAAACTTATGCTTGCTCGAGAAGGTCTTACTGATGCTCCATCTCAAGGTAGCGAAATTCTTATGCAGGATATGGGCTTTGGTGTAAGTCAACGCCTAGAAGGTGAACGTTTAAAACATTCAAGAGAGCAACAGCTCGCCCGTACGATTGAAGAATTAAAGTCTATTTCACGTGCTCGGGTATTATTAGCTATTCCGCGTGAAAATGTTTTTGCTAAACGTGAGAAAAATCCTTCAGCCACTGTGGTACTCACTTTGCGCCGCGGCCGCCTTTTATCTGAAGAAGAAGTTGATGCGGTTGTTGATATTGTTGCTTCAGCAGTGCAAAACTTAGATCCTAATCGCGTAACGGTAACCGACCAAAATGGTCGTTTATTAAATTCTGGTTCACAAGACTCTGTTTCATCTCGCTCTCGTAAAGAGTTTGAAATAGAACAAAAGCGTGAATCTGAATACATGTCAAAAATTGACTCAATTTTAATTCCTGTTGTTGGCTTAGGTAATTACACCGCACAAGTTGATGTGGCGATGGATTTTACTAATACAGAAGAAACACAACGCCGATATAATTCAGACTTACCCGCTTTACGTAGTGAAATGAAAGTTGAAGATAGCACTATCGGAGGCATGCTTGGCGGTATACCAGGTGCGTTAACTAACCAACCACCGCTTGACAGTAATATCCCTGAAGATGCAACTGGCAACGGACAACAGCGCAGTATGCCGGGTCGTAAGCATTCAGAGTCAACTCGCAACTATGAACTAGACGAAGCGATCAGCTACACTAAACAGCAAACGGGCGTTATACATCGTATTAGTGTTTCAGTTGCCTTAGATTATATTCCGGGTGTGAATGCTGAAGGTGAAGCTATGCCAACACCACGCTCTGTACAAGAAATAGCTAATATTCGTCGTGTATTACAAGGCAGTATTGGTTTTAACCTACAGCGTGGCGATTCATTAGATGTTGTTACTTTGCCATTTTCTCGTCCAGAAATTGTTGCGGTTGAAGCTGTACCACTATGGAAAGATCCAACGGTATATAAATATGCTAAATTAGTTGGCGCGGTAATCTTGATTGCAGTATTATTTTTTGCAGTCGTACGCCCAATGTTAAAACGCCTAATTCACCCAGAGCAAACACCGAGTGATTATGGTGATAAGTCGCTTGATAGTCATATTGACTTAGGTGATGAAACCATGGATATGCTAACCGCTGAGTTTGATGCTGGCGCCGTTGGCTTTGCCCCAGATGGTAGTTTACAATTACCTGATTTACATCGCGATGAAGATGTTTTAAAAGCCGTACGTGCTTTAGTGGCAAATGAGCCAGAATTATCATCGCAAGTAGTTAAAAGTTGGTTGAACGAAGATGAGTGATGAAAACCAAGAACTATCAACCCAGCAACCGTCTGGATTTGACATTAATAAACTCGATGGTGGCGAAAAAGCCGCGATTTTATTATTAAGTCTTTCAGAGGAAGATGCTGCACAAATACTAAAACATTTAGAGCCCAAGCAAGTGCAGAAAGTGGGCATGATCATGGCCGGTATGGAAGATTTTTCTCAACAGAAAATTACCGCTGTGCATAAATTGTTTATCAACGAAATTCAAAACTTCTCTACTATTGGTTTCCAAAGTGAAGAGTTTGTTCGTAAAGCGTTAACTGCGGCATTAGGTGAAGATAAAGCCGGCAACCTCATTGACCAAATAGTCATGGGCGGAGGCGCTAAAGGTTTAGACTCATTAAAATGGATGGACTCTAAACAAGTAGCTAACATTATTCGTAATGAGCATCCTCAAATACAAACGATTGTTTTATCTTATTTAGATCCAGAACAATCAGCAGAAATAATGACACAATTTGCTGATAAAGTGCGTTTAGATCTTATGATGCGTATCGCCAATTTAGAAGAAGTTCAACCGGCGGCATTACAAGAATTAAACGAGATCATGGAGAAACAATTTGCTGGTCAAGCGGGTGCACAAGCAGCGAAAATGGGCGGCTTGAAAGCAGCAGCAGATATAATGAACTACCTAGATACAAATGTTGAAGGCTTGTTGATGGATTCAATTCGTGAACATGACGAAGAAATGAGTCAACAAATACAAGACTTAATGTTTGTCTTTGAAAATCTTGCCGATGTAGATGACCGAGGTATTCAAGCCATCTTAAGAGAAGTACAGCAAGACGCGTTAATGAAAGCGATAAAAGGTGCTGATGAAGCCTTAAGAGAAAAAATTATGGCGAATATGTCTAAACGTGCCGCTGAAATGTTAGCTGATGATCTTGAAGCCATGGGGCCTGTGCGCATTAGTGAAGTTGAAGCTGCACAAAAAGAAATATTGGCCGTTGCTCGTCGATTATCTGACTCTGGTGAAATTATGCTAGGCGGCGGTGGCGGTGGCGATGAATTCTTATAATTTAGCATCAGTGAGTGATACATAATGTCAATTGATTCAACGCCAAGCAGTGAAGACCCGATAGAAAAACAGTCTGTTAAAGCTGACGCAAAAAAATCTGACATCGTAGATACTTGGACCGTGCCTAATGTGCGTTCAGACTTTGATGAAAACCAAGAGCAAACTAATGCACTGGGTAAAGCACGCAACTGGCGTTACGAACCGCCTGAAGAAACTGAAATTGATGAGCCCGTTCCGCTTACCGCGCAAGATATAGAAGACATTCGTCAGGCCGCATTTGACGAAGGCTTCACGCAAGGTAAAGAAGAAGGCTTTGCTGTTGGCCTAGAAGAAGGGAAAACCAGCGGTCATGCAGAAGGGGTGACCACAGGGCATGAAGAAGGTATAGCGCAAGGTTTAGCCGAAGGGAAAGAAACCAGCGAACAACAAATTGCTGCGATGCAAGCGCTAATAGATCAATTGCATCAACCGTTACTCAATGTTGAAAAAAATGTTGAAGCGCAATTATTACAGTTAGTGGTGCAATTAACCCAAGCGGTAACCAAGCATGAAGCTAAAACTAACCCTGATATCCTTTTATCAGCTATTGCAGAAGGTATTAAAGCGTTGCCAGGGCAAGAGTCTCAAACGCAAATTTTATTGAACCCACAAGACATTAAATTGGTTGAACAACAATTTGGTGCAACACATATCAAAGAACAAGGCTGGCGATTGCTTGCTGCTCCACAATTAAGTCCAGGTAGCTGTCAAATAGAAAACAGTACATCGAATATTGACCTCAGTGTAAAATCGCGCTTAAACGAAGTGTTGGAATCTTTTTTGCAAGAAGCTTTACATCAATAATTTTTGCTTTAAAACGTCAATTATTTGAAACACGAAATCGGCTTGAATGTTCAATGTATGTCTAATACATCTCTAATGAAAGTTTAAAAAATATTTATAGGTTGGCTTTATGTCCTTAATAACAGTCGTTATTACCTGATTTAAGCGATACTCTTTACTAACAGCATAAGCACAATAAACATAAAGCCAATACAAGTTGAACCGGTAAATTAATTAAAAAAGCGTAAATATCTATGGTTGACATAAATCGCATAACTGAACGTTTAAAAAACTGTGAAAAACTTATTCATCCGCAAAGTGTTTCTGTTGCCGGACGTTTAGTGCGTGTTGTTGGTTTAACGTTAGAAGCGGTTGGGGTTAAAGCGCCAGTGGGCAGCCAGTGTTTAGTCGAAACATCGCAAGGTGATCTTATTGCCGAAATTGTTGGTTTTTCACAAGACACAACATTTTTAATGCCTGAGCAGAGTTTACAAGGCGTATTACCTGGGGCACGTGTCGTGCCTTTATCTACCAAAGCGCGATTACCTTTATCAATGGATTTACTCGGCCGCGTTATCGATGGTGTGGGTAAGCCACTCGATGGTAAAGGCCCAATTAAAGCATCTGAGACTTATCATTACGACAGCAAACCTATTAATCCGTTATCAAGACGCGCAATTACCGAACCACTCGATGTTGGTGTGCGCTCAATCAACAGCTTTCTTACGGTTGGTGTTGGTCAGCGTATGGGCTTATTTGCCGGCTCCGGTGTTGGTAAAAGTGTATTGTTAGGTATGATGACACGAGGAACTAATGCCGATGTTATTGTTGTAGGACTTATTGGCGAACGTGGACGAGAAGTTAAAGAGTTTATTGAAGAGATTTTAGGTGAGGAAGGTCGTGCGCGCTCTGTTGTGGTTGCCGCTCCCGCCGATAATTCGCCATTAATGCGACTAAAGGGCTGTGAAACTGCGGTTCAAATAAGTGAATATTTTCGTGATCAAGGTTTAAATGTTTTATTACTGATTGATTCTCTTACACGATATGCACAAGCACAGCGTGAAATTGCCCTAGCAGTAGGCGAGCCACCAGCAACGAAGGGTTATCCACCTTCAGTTTTTTCTAAATTACCTCAATTGGTTGAAAGGGCAGGTAATGGCGGCGATGGGCAAGGCTCTATTAGTGCATTTTTTACTGTTTTAACCGAAGGCGATGACCTACAAGATCCTATTGCTGATGCTGCTCGTGCTATTTTAGATGGTCATATTGTATTGTCTAGAAAATTGGCCGATGCTGGGCATTACCCCGCAGTTGATATTGAAGGCTCTATCAGCCGCGTTATGCCAATGGTAACCAGTGAAGAACACCAACAACTTGCTAGACAATTACGCCAAGTGTATTCGCTTTATCAAGAAAACAAAGATTTAATCTCTATTGGTGCTTACAGCAGAGGTACCGATCCAAGAATAGATCAATCCATAGATTTACAGCCCGTTATTCAGTTTTTCTTACAGCAAAAAATGCTTGAAATTATTCCGTATGATCAGAGTTTAACGCAGTTGCAAGAAGTGCTCGCGGCGGCACAAGCTCATGCTCAACAAAGCCAAACGGCACAACAATAAATAAGGTAATAACAGCATGAAACAGTTAAATACCTTATATAAATTTGAGCTTGATAAAGAGCAAAAAGCCTCGCAAGCATTACAATTAGCGGAACTTGACTATCAACAAAATAAAGACCGTTTAAAAAATGTCAGTGACTATCGTTTGGAATATATGCGCAGACTTAATCAGCGTTCTTTAGAAGGTATAGATAGTGCGACATATAGCCATTTTCATGCCTTTATTGCCAAATTGGATAATGCTTCTCAACAAGTTAAAATTGCAGTTCATCAAGCCAAAGCGTTAGTTGAAACAAGAAAAAAACAATGGTTAGAACAAAGGCGTAAAATACAAGCTGTAGAATTATTGCGCGATAAAAAATTGGCTATTTTACAACTTGCCGCTAATAAACAAGAACAAAAAATGTTTGATGAAATTGCTACCCAGCAATTTGTTCGTCGCCACAGATAAATCTTACTTTACTTCACCAACTGCCTATTTTTAATTCCTATTTGTCTGAGTAACAAATTTCTTATATTAAAGCTAATTAAGCTGGTTTTGGAATGATTTTTGCTTAGTTAACAAGAGAGAGTTACGTATTAAATTGCGCTTATTGTTTATATTTAGGAAAGCTTTGTTATGTATCAAGTAAATTTTTTGTCTTCTGATGTTAGCCAAACCCTAGATGTTTCAGGGGGGAAGGGAGATGTATCCAACAAAAATCAAACTAAAGGCAATGCGTTTTCTGATGCTATGGAGCAGCATTATCCAAAGAAAAATAACACTGACTCAGAGAGTAAAAATAATCAAGGTGGCAATCTTGTGTCTAAAGCGGCAGAACAGCAACCGCTTAGTGATGACCCCGCTATTAAGATTAAACGCAAGAACCTAGATGATGCTCATACATTACCCGTGCCCTTACCGATAGATGATGAAACATCAATAGAAAAATCAACAGCTGCTGACAAATCTTCTAATTTACCAATATCTTTTCCTATTGATAATCAAACTATGTCGGCAAAGCTGAACGCTGAAAAAGCTATAAACGATGATGCTCATACTTTACCTGTGCCGTTACCAATAGATGATGAATCTTTGGTGACTAAACCATTGGAGGTGAGTGTTTATAAAGAACCTTTACCGATATCGGTAGAAGAAAAAGTTCGAGAACTATTATTAGCGGCAGTTGAACCTGTAGTAAAGATTAAAGGAGACGAGCATACGCTGCCAGTACCTTTGCCTGTTGTGCCCGTACAAGATAAAAATAGCGTTATTACAAATGTTAAAACGTCAAATAATGATAGTGCTATCGCTAGTTCATATAAGTCGGCTGCTAATTCAGTGCTTCAAGAATCTCAAACAGGTCAGAGTGTCGCTCAAAAAGTTGAAAGTGATGATGCTGTTGATCTGTTAAAAATGCTAAATGGTGCACAACAACTGTTAACAAAGTCAGCAACAAATAGTCAAGTATCGACGCCGTTAGAGCAAAGTAAAGCTGTCGAAGTTCAAGAAAATAAAGCCTTGTCTAACACTTCGAATACACAATTGCCTACTGACAGTAAAGTTAGTGTGCAAGCAAGTAATACCAATGTCACAGATAATTCAACGGCTAAAATAGCCGCCGATTTTATAACTAATACTGTGGCAAGTGATATACAGAATAAAGAAAAGCAAATAGCAACTACAACAGATAAAGTTACGGCAGTTAACTTGGTCGAAAATGCTGCTAAAAATGCTGTAGTGAAGTCAGCTGATAATAGCGTTATTTCTCCTGCTCAATCAGAGGTTTTAAACACCGGAACTACTGAAAAATTAACGCGTGAAAATACAGTTATCGATCAGGATTTATTAGCAAAGCAAATTAATGCCACGCTTGTAGCTGATGAAAGTAAAACGGCTTTAAAAACAGAGCAAGATGCTAAGTCATTATCTAATATATCTAATGTGCCTAATATAAAAGAGTCACAAAAAAGTAATGACATTAATGCTAAAGCATTTACTGTTGAAGACGTTAAAAAAGCACCTGACGCTATAAAAAAAATGGTAACAGGTGAAAGTGAACCGGTAAAAATGCAAACTGCAGAGTTAACACAAGCGGGTGCTGTAGAACTTAATCGAGCAAATGCTAACGAGTCAACTCAACCTCGTCAGATTAATCAAAGTACCGCTGCGGTAATATCTGCATCGTCTGCACCTACAGTTGAGCAAAAAATTGATGCAACTCAAAAGAGTGTCGCTTTTGATGACGCCACTAAACTAGCCAACAATGCGGATGATGAGCAAGCATTGATGAAAAACCAAGGCGAGAAATTGGCACCGAACGCTGATAAAGTCGCTTCAACTTTCAATCCTGCCATTAATCATACATTAGACGCACAGGCTGCTAGAACAATACCCAATGCTGCAGAGTTAGCGGCACATCAAGAACAAAGTTTTGAAAATACAATTAATCAATTAACAACCAATACCGTACAAGCACAAAAATCAATCACCGCGTTGAACACCGAAACTATTGCTATTTATCGCAAAGATTTTGCTGATGCTGTTAAAGATAAAGTAATGGTAATGATCAACCAGAAAATACAACAAGTAGAGATTCAACTGGATCCGCCAGAAATGGGTAATATTCATGTCAGAGTGAATTTACAAAATGAACAAGCCGCGGTGCAGTTTATTGTTCAAAACCAACAAGCCAAAGAGGCCTTAGAGCAAAACATGGGCAAGTTACGAGATATGTTAGCTGAAAATGGTGTTGATGTTGGCGATGCAAATATTGAGCAGCGCCAGGCAAAAGAGCAAAATAGCGATGGTTTTGAACAAGCAAATCATAGTGGTATAAATGAAGAGTCGGGTGAAGGTAACTTCAGTGAAAATGATAATGTAGTGCTTGATGTGGTTAAAGCTTCATCAACAGGTGTGGATTACTATGCTTAATTCATTAATACACCCATAATACTTGATAAAACTCTTTGGTTTAGCAGCTATTCAACGATATAGTTTAACAAGTGCTTTAAAAAATATTCAAAGGTAGGGAACATGGCTGACGAAAAAGAACTTGAGCTAGATAATTCAGGTAAGAAAAAGAAACTGATTATTATAATTGCTATTGTTGTTATCTTAGCTGCTGCTGGCGGCGGAGCTGCATTTTTTATGCTCGGTGGTGAAGATGAAACTGCACAATCAAGCGCCGGTAGTGAATTAAGCGCTGATGCAGCAGGAGAGGCGTCTGGCGCACCTGCAGAAAATGCTGAACTTGGTACGGCTTTGTATGTTCCTTTGCCAAGACCCTTTCGTTTCAATGTACCAGGTAATGCAGTAGATCGCTTTGTTGAAATTCGAGTGCAACTGCTTATTAGAGGCGCGGAAAACGAAGAAGCAGCAAAAAAACATATACCCCTTATTGAAAGTACATTACTGGGCGTTTTTTCACGGTCAAGTGCTGATGACTTAGCAACCAGTGCGGGAAAAATGTCTTTAAAGCAATCAGCATTAGTTGAAGTGCATAAAATAATGACCGAAGTTGAAGGTAGTGAAGTTGTCGAAAAAGTACTATTTACTGGCTTTGTTATGCAATAAAATGTTTAACAGGGTGCAATTGAATGCATTTTTTTGAACGACTAGAACAGCAATAAAACGTTAAGAAAATAGTTCAATAGTACACGTGATGAACAGCGTAACTAAATTAACAAGATAAAGAGACTGTCGAGTGAGTGATTTATTATCTCAAGAGGAAATTGATGCACTTTTACACGGTGTAGATGATGTTGAAGAAGAAGATATTGAAGAAGATTTTTCCTCATCCGAGGGAACGTCTGATTACGATTTTTCTTCACAAGATCGCATTGTGCGCGGACGTATGCCAACACTGGAGATGGTTAACGAGCGTTTTGCTCGCCATATGCGTATTAGCTTATTTAATATGATGCGTCGCTCTGCTGAAGTTTCTATAAACGGCATCCAAATGATCAAATTTGGTGAGTACGTGCATACTTTATTTGTACCCACTAGTTTGAATATGGTGCGTTTTAGACCTCTTAAAGGTACTGCATTAATCACCATGGAAGCGCGATTAGTTTTTATTTTGGTGGATAACTTCTTTGGTGGTGATGGTCGCTATCACGCTAAAATAGAAGGGCGTGAATTTACTCCGACTGAACGTCGTATAGTACAAATGCTGCTTAAAATTATCTTTGAAGATTACAAAGAAGCATGGTCGCCAGTGATGGATGTTTCTTTCGAGTACCTAGATTCAGAAGTTAACCCTTCAATGGCCAATATTGTTAGTCCGACAGAAGTTGTTGTTATTAGCTCGTTTCATATTGAACTCGATGGTGGTGGTGGTGATTTTCATGTAGCCCTGCCTTACTCTATGTTAGAGCCTATTCGTGAATTGCTTGACGCAGGTGTGCAAAGTGATAAAGAAGATACTGACATGCGCTGGTCGAAGGCACTACGCGATGAAATTATGGACGTACCGGTTGAGCTATCAACAAAATTTATAGAAGTTAAATTGTCATTACAAAAAATTATGGATTTAAAGGCAGGGGATATTATTCCGATTGAAATGCCCGACCATATTACGGTGTTAGTTGAAAATTTACCCTCATTCAGAGCTAAACTAGGCCGTAGTCGTGATAATTTAGCATTGAAAATAGAATCAAAAATTAAACGCCCTGAACAAGTTAAATCAGAACTTACCATTTTAACCAAAGGCGGTAAGCGTTTAGACAATGATGCAGAGTTACACTTATTAGAAGACGACTTATAATCGACCCTATAAAATAACGTATTTAAATGATTTTATTAAATGTGGTGTAAAAATCGCATAACTGCATAATAAGTAATAACAAACGAGTAGCGTGGATTTTTTGACGCTACGCGATGAAAATTGAGGCAAAGCAGCATGAGTAAAGATAACGAAGACGATTTAAGTCAGTGGGATGAAGCAATGGATGAGCAAGCCGCGTCTGAGGCTGCTGAAACTGTTGAATTAGAAGACTTACAAGAAGATAGTGAAACTATCTCAAGTGATGAAAAACATAAACTCGATGCTATTTTAGACATTCCAGTGACTATTTCAATGGAAGTAGGTCGTAGTCATATTAGTATTCGAAATTTGTTGCAGCTTAATCAAGGGTCAGTTGTTGAACTTGATCGCGTTGCCGGCGAGGCTTTAGATGTATTGGTAAATGGCACGTTAATCGCTCATGGTGAAGTTGTTGTAGTTAACGACAAATTTGGTATTCGATTAACGGATGTTATTAGCCAAGTTGAACGTATTAAAAAGTTAAAATAACGACTAATGAAAAAAATATTATCAGTAATATTTATCTGGTTGTCTTTATTGGCAAATAGCTATGCTGAAGAAGTTGTTAATACTGCCCCTGTGGTCGACGTTGTTTCAGAAGCTGTAACACCTGAAGAAAAACTTAACAATATGGCAGCAACAACTCCAACTCTCCCCGTTGAAGCAAAAGCTGCGCCTGTTGAAGTCGGTAAACATGTTACGGCAAATATGGACGCTATGAGCATGATTCTGTCATTACTCATGGTACTTGTGGTTATTGTTATTAGTGCGGTTATATTAAAACGCTTTCAGGGTGTACGGCACAGTATCAATGGTTTGAAAATAGTCACGAGCTTACATTTAGGTGCTAAAGAGAAATTAGTGGTGGTGCAAGCAGGTAACAAGCAACTATTGCTTGGTGTTACTGCACAGCAAATCAGTTTAATCGAAACGCTTGATGAACCTTTAATAGCCGCCAAAGAAAACAGTGTCGACTTTGCACAATCTATAGCTAAATTACTC
>NZ_JACGWF010000032.1:0-41503 GCF_014077595.1 Colwellia sp. 6M3
GATGTCTCTTGTGGTTTTTTACGTTGTCTAGTTAACAAGTATTTTACCACAATGAGGCATCAACTTCTTTTAAATCATTAGGTTATTGTTATTTCCTCGTCTATTTTGAACCCCGAAACTTGAGTTACTAACACAAGATGGTTACGGCCTACTTAACTTCGGTATTAACTGGTATAGCAATGACGGTGATTGGACCGCAGCGCTACATTGGAAAAATATTACCGATGAAGAGTACTTAGTAGGTAACTATGCCTTCTTAGGTGAGCAAAATACTGATGGCAGCTATGCCCCAGGTTTAGGTGGTGATACTACATTGATTGGTTATTACGGTGACCCTGAAACCATTTCATTAACTATTGGTTATAGCTTCTAAAAAGCCTTTATCATCAAATATTAAAAAGAGCTGGTTTTTACCGGCTCTTTTTTTGATAATAAACTTTCTATAATTGTAAGTTCTTAATATGCTCGTTTTGTTGTTCGAAAATATTACGTTGTACTCGTACTTTTAATCACATAAAGGCTGCTGTAATGACCCAAGCAAAAGTAATCATCGCTGACGATCATCCCTTATTTCGCACCGCTTTAAAACAAGCGATTGTGGAGTGCATAGAAGATGATGAAACCCTTGAAGTTGATAATTTTCACGACTTACTTAAAGCTGTTAACGAAAATGACAGTTTAGAAATTGTTTTTCTTGATTTACATATGCCAGGAAACGACGGTTTTACAGGGTTAACGCAATTACAAAACCACTTTCCTGATATTGTGGTGATCATGGTATCGTCAGACGACAACTCTGAAACCATGCAAAAAGCGATTAACTTTGGTGCTGCGGCTTTTATTCCAAAATCGGCTGACTTAGCTACCATAGCAAAAGCCATCGATACCGTATTAGACGGTGGAATTTGGCTACCAGAACATATCGAGTTTAATGCTGACCAGCAAATCGACCTCGCTCATCAAAAACTCGCTAAACAGTTAAGCCAACTGACACCACAACAATACATAGTGCTAACCCAAATAGCTGATGGCCAATTAAATAAACAAATCGCTTATGATCTCGATATTAAAGAAACTACAGTCAAAAAGCATGTTTCTGCTATATTGTTAAAATTAGAAGTGAATAATCGCACACTAGCGGGTCTGGCTTATCAGCAATTAATGTTGAGCCCTTCACAACACTTAAACGTGTCTTAAAGGTAAACACGTGCTCAAATTAAATAAAATGATTTGATTGGATTTATGGTTTTGGCTGACTTGCTGACTATAAAATTAAATCATGCTCAATAGGTAATAACCTTAAAAAACAACTCTCATACTTACCTCTCAAAAGCGTTAAGTTGCTTTTCTTGCAAACAACGAGTGTTAGTATTAAATATACTGGTTTCAATGGTTAGTCTCTTATTGTGCTGACCACATTAACCTCTAAGTATTTAGTTAACCTAGGCTATGAATAACTAACCCGTTGACACGATGCAATTTCTGCCACGTTTCTTACCTATATAAAGTCGTTTATCAGCGATACAGACCAAGTCTTCAGCATTGTCAGCTTGTTCTGGTGCTACGGCAACACCAATAGTTAGCGTGATTTTTCGCGCTAACGCTGGCTTATGCGAGTCGGATAAAAGCGCTAATTTATCTCTGATCCTTTCAGCTAATTGCACAGCAGAATTAATATGAGTTCTAGGTAAAATCAAAGAGAACTCTTCACCACCATATCGACACGCTAAATCCATTTCTCTAATAGACTGAGTAATAACCGTCGCCAAAAATACGAGTATTCTATCGCCTTCTTGGTGACCAAAAACATCATTAATTGATTTGAAATTATCGACATCTATCATCAGCAAAGCGGTTTTATCACCATTAGCTTTTGCTTTATCTAACTCTCGCGGTAAGCTTTCATTTAAAAAACCTCTGTTATAAAGCCCGGTGAGGTGATCTTTATGAATTTCTTTACATAACAATTCGTATTTTTGACGATAAGTTAGAAAGGTAAAAATATCTTTAATTTCGGAGTCTTTACCATGAGAAACATATTCTCTTTTGCCAAAGTATTTTAGATAAAAGATCAACATTATCGAATAAAAAAGTCCAAAAAGTAACTTACCAATCATTGCTGAAATCAAAAACGTTAGATATTGATCTTGTTGAGAAATAATACCTGAGCCAGTGGTAAAAACGAGCGTATCAAAAATTAGCACTACTGCCATAGCACTGTAAATCCTTAAAAATAAATTGCTGATATGTCTTGAAAATAGCTCGTAAATGATAATGATCAATAAAACATCTGCTGTTAATGTTAGCGTTCCAGCGATGAGTATTCGAGGTGTAAAATTAAAAACTTGTAATGGAATATGGGATACTTGCTCACTTGGCAACCCTTGTATATGGCTACCAATTATCAGCAAAAATATTGTTAAAGTGATATTCGCAAAAACTAGTCCGTATATTAGTTTTCGAGCTTCAGCAACATCTTCTCTAATGTAGATCAAAAGCACGGCGAATAAGCTGGCATTAAAAAGTACTGCGGAACCTGGGCTGACAAATAAACCAGGAAAAATTTCGAAATATAGAAACGATGCAAGTACAGCTTGTAAGTATTGGAATGTGCCTAACGTTATATACAGAAGCGCAATACCAAATTTATGGCGCATGCTAAACAGAGTAACAATGATTATACCAACAAATAACGCTTCAGTTAGCATGTAAGAAAGTTGCAATATATGGGAAGCACCCATCAACATATATCCTTTATTAGCATAAGCGAAAATTCGATCTCAATTAAAGGTTATCAGTAAATCTCTCAACACTTTTAAATGGTAAAGTATTTACCATGCTAGGGAAAAACGCTGTATATCTTTTAAAAATAGACTCTATTATTAAAAGATTAAGTGAGTTGCTTTGTATATGCAAGTTATTGGACTAGTTAAGAAGTTGCTTCATCATACGTTTTAGCGCTAAAGATTTAACCGGTTTACGTAAAAATAAGCACTCAGCATCGCTTGTGTGTTGTCTAACGCTTTCTGACGGATCAGCAGAACAAATGATCACTGGCAATTGCCATTTTTGTATTTGTAGCATTTTTCGTACTAATTCAACGCCATTATTACCATGATCCAGATGATAATCTGCAATAATAATATCGGGCTTTATCTCACCATTAGCTAACTTTTGTTGGCATGACTCCTCATCAAAAGCCGTTAACACACTGCAGCCCCAATCGATAAGTTGTTTAGCCATAGCCGTTAACATTAATTGGTCATTATCTACCAATAACACAACAATGTTATTAAATGGTTTTTGTGCTGATGCTTCTGAAATAGTGTCGAGGTTTTTATTGCTTTTTTTACTGGCGTTGGCGTTTACTAACGCTGCTTCATTTGCATTGGCTCTAGGGATTTCAATACTAAAACATGTACCTTTGCCAAGTTGAGATTTGACTGAAATTTTTAATCCAAGTAAATTAGCTATACGTTCTGAAATGGCTAAACCTAATCCTAGCCCTGGTATTTCTCGGTTTTGTTCTAAACGCTCAAACTCACGAAATATAGCTTTTTGTTGCGCCAATGCAATACCCGGCCCGTTATCCCATACCTCTACACGTATCATGGTTTTTGTTCTTCGAATGCCGAGTAAAATTCGGTTACTGATGCCCGACTTTATACCTTGTTTGTCATTACAGTAATGTACTGCATTGGATAAAAAGTTTTGTATCACCCTTCTTAACATGCGTTTATCTGAGTGCACAACACATTGACTAAATTGATAAGAAAACCTAATATTGGCTTGCTCTGATAATGCTGTAAATTCATTCTTTAATGGGCTGAGTAAGTCATCTAAAGCGAAATGGCTTTTATCAATTTTTTCAGAGCTACTGTCTAATCGAGAAATTTCAACTAAGTCTGACAATAAGGCTTCGACAACATTAAGGGAGTCATCAATGTGCTCAGCAAGTGCGGTTAATTCTTCACCTTGTACTTTATTTTTTAACATTGAAGTAAATAAAGACAAGGCATTAAAAGGCTGCATTAAATCGTGGCTCGCCGCGGCTAAAAATCGACTTTTACTACTATAAGCCGCTTCGGCTTCAGACTTCGCTTTTTGCAATTCTTGGGTACGACTTTCAACACGTTTTTCGAGGTTTTCGTTAGCTTTTTGTAAAGCTTTTTCGGCTTCTATATGAGCAGTAATATCAGAAAAGGTACTGACGAAGCCACCGGCAGGCATCGACTGCCCCCTAATTTCTAAGACAATACCGTTAGGCATTTTACGCTGAAAAAGATGGCTATCGCCGTTTTTCATATGGGCGATTCGCTTAGTAATCATCTGATCAATATTATTAGCTCCGGAAATAATACCTCTTGCAATGTTGTGTCTCAATAAAGTTTCAACAGGTAAACCGGCTTGAACAAAGCCATCTGGGTAATCAAGTAATTGAATATACCGCTGATTCCATGCCACTAACCTCATATCTGCATCGACAACACTGATACCTTGCTCAATATTTTCAACACCTGACTGTAAAAGCTCACGATTAAAACGAAACATTTCATTCGCTTCATCAACAATACTAACCACGTCTTCAAGCGGCATTCTCTCGGAGGTAGACGCCGCCTTCATTACCATTCTTGTAGAGGCCGAGCCTAAAACACCTGAAAGCTGCAGGCGGGTATATTCAATTAAATTGATGGGTTGAACATCAAGACTGTTTTGATTGCTTTGATTTGACTTTGCAATTTTCAAAAACTCATCTGCTGAGCTTTTATCAATAAAGCGCATTAATAAGCTGTAGAGATCTTCCGTGCTTAAGTTTCGTTCATATTTTCGCTGACTTTTAGAGATAAAAATATCGGCTTGTAGTTTTTCACCAACACTGCGATGTGTTAGCAGTGAAACAACCACAAAGCAGACAATATTACTGATTAAACTATAGAAAACTCCATGGCTGGTTAAGTCTAAAAAGTCGACACCAAACAATGCAGTAGGCTTTAACCAACTGATACCAAACACGCCATTTTGTACCCAAGATAAGTTGGGCGCAATAATCGGTAGTAATAAGGTAAAAAACCACATAACACTACCAACAATTAATCCTGTCAATGCCCCTTTACCATTGGCTTTTCGCCAATATAAAGCGCCGATAATTGCGGGGGCAAATTGCGAAAGTAAAACGAAGGAGAGCAAGCCAATACTGGCTAAATGACTTTGCTGATTAATGCTACGTTCAAAAGCAAAAGCGAATAACAAAATTGCGGTAATAGTAAGGCGGCGTTGTTTTAATAATAAGCCTGAAAACTGCGGTGCGCCTTCCTTGCTAAAATATTTAAATTTCAACGTTAAGGGTGTTATTACTTCGGTTGAAATCATTGTGCTCAAAACAATAGCCGACACAATGACCATACTCGTTGCTGCCGCTAAGCCGCCAATATATACCACAACACCTAACCACGCTTGTTGAAAAAACAATGGCAGCGTTAATACATAGGTATCGGCGTCTACACTGCCGCCAGGAAAAGTGATCAAGCCGGCAATGGCAATGGGTAAAACAAAAATATTAATTAAAATAAAATACAATGGGAATAGCCAGCGAGCCGTTTTTAACTCTTGTGGATGATGGTTTTCAATCATCATCATATGAAATTGCTGCGGCAGAACGAAAATAGTAATGGCACCTAAAAGTGCATGAGCAACACTCAAATAAACAGAGTTTGTCTCAGTAAATAATTGCTTAGTTTGTTGCTGGGCAGCGAGATCGGCAAAACCATCAAAAACAAAAAACGTCGCAAAAATTCCCACGGCCGTTAGCGCCAACAATTTAACCACAGAACTAAAAGCAATCGCTAATACTAAGCCTTGATTCTGCTTACTGGCAGCAATCTGGCGAGTACCAAAAAAAATACTAAAAACAATTAAAACAATAGTAACGACAAATGCGGTACTAATGCCGGATTGAAACGTGCCAGTGAGTAAATCAAAGCTGGTGCTAATGGCGCGTAATTGCAAGGCAATATATGGCACAGTACCAATCAAAGCGATCAAAGCAACGGTAATGGCTATTTTTGGCGAACGGTCGTATCTAAAGGCAATAAAATCAGCGATTGAGGTTAAGTTTTGTCGCTTGATAATGTTCAGCATTTTCATCAACATTGGCCATGCAAATACCAAACACATGATAGTGCCAATATACAAAGGTGCAAGCCAAGCACCTGTGGTAGCTGCTTGCCCTACCGTGCCGTAAAAAGCCCACGATGTACAACTTACCGCTAATGAAAAACTATAAACCCAGGGTTTACAGCGCCATTGTTCAGATGATTGATTCTGACCTTTATAAGCCACCAAAAAAAGTAGGCATAAATAACCAATAGAAAGAACGGTGATTAACCATGTATCAATAGAAAGCCAAGCTAACAAATTTATTCCTTTGTTTTAAAGATGCTATACCTAGCATAGAGGCATGTAGTGCTAGCATATCATTTGTGCTATTGAGTTATAGTGCACTAAGGTAGTACTTATTTCCCCAACATCCTCAGGTAACCTAGCTATTCATTGTTGTTTTGTATAAAAGTTATCATAGATGAAAATTACTAACAAATATTTAGTCGAAGCTATTGTTTTCTTTAGTTATGTATTATTTGCCATGGCTTGGGTTGGCGGCACCGCGAGTATGCAAAGTATTATGCTTTCGCTTGACGTACATAGCCTAGCATCAGCAAGTTTTATCAGTGGTGCAGTTACCCTAGCTAAAATTGTTGGCACTTTCATTGCGGCTTGGATAGCGATAAAACTGGGCATTAAATATGCGTTTTTTGTTTCCAGCTTACTCATCACGATAGGTCTACTTACGCCATACGCACCAAATTACGAATTATTGTTATTAAGCCGCTTTTTGATGGGTCTTGGTGGCGCATTTATGGTGGTATATTTTAATCCAATCGTTTTACAATTTTTTAAAGCGGAAGAGCGCTCTACTATTAATGGTATTAACGCCGTAGCCTTTAATATTGGTACCGCGGTTATATTGTGGCAAATGGGTACGATTAATGATCTAACCGGGGGATGGCAAAACAGCTTAGCCTGGTTCTCAGTTATCAGCTTAATTGTTGCCCTGCTTTGGCTTTTAGTTAAATTTGAAGAGCCGGATACATCAACACAAAATATCAACGATTTACCCGCAGTTTACAGCTATAAAGAAGGTTTGAAAGACCGCTTCAATTGGGTTTACGGCCTAGCGTACTCTGGTATTCTGGCGTTCTACATTTGCTTGTTCACTTTTTACCCTAAGGCGGGCATAGTGCAAAGTAAATGGGTCATTGGTTTCGGTATTATCGGGACTATATTTGGTATTATTTATGCCAAGAAAATCCCGTTACGCATACCCGTTATTCGTTGGTCTGGCTTTGTCGTTATTATCAGTACCGGCATATTTTCATTTAGTGAAATTTATTGGCTACAAACCTTTGCAGCCATGGTATTAGGTTTTTTTATCTTCTTACCCGTGACTGCATTAGTGTCTATTCCACACGAATTACCAAAAATGACTTCGCCGCGTATCACCATTGTATTTAGTATGTTTTACTCAATTAGCTATATAATTTCGACACTTATTTTATGGATATTCGGCAGTTTGGTTGATATTAACCAAGGTGATTTTACTTGGTCGTTTATTTTAATCACCGCACTCAGTTCGACCTTATTTATTGGTAGCTATTTTTTACCAGAATCTGGCCAACAAAAAAATATAAAAGTAGGAAGTTAATATGCGAGGTACTGTATCAAAAAATTTAGCTCCATTACTCAAGCAGGTTAACGAGGGTCTTGAGCAAGCAAAAGCATCGGGTGCCGCTTTTGAGCCTAGTATTATCAGGCAGAACTTAGAGAACTTAAGCGCTTATATGATCCCAGGTCCAGAAATCTCCTTGATTAAAAATACATTTATTATGGTCGCTGAACATCAAGTTGCAGTACGCATTTATCATCCTAATCCAGAGCAACCTTTACCTGTTTTATTGCACTTTCATGGCGGTGGTCACATGTGCGGTAGCATTGATTTATACGACCCTATTAGCCGAGAACTTGCTATTGCCGCTAATGCGATAGTTGTTTGTATAGATTATCGTTTAGCACCTGAACACCCTTATCCTGCTGGCATAGAAGACTGTCAGTATCTATTGGAAAACTACCAAAACTTATTAAAAGATTATCGATTTAGCGCTACACTTTATATTGCAGGTGATAGTGCGGGTGGCGCAATTTGCACCAGCTTGGTCACTAACAATATAAATAATCCTGACATTAATATTGATAAACAAATACTAATGTACCCAAGTGTTGATTACTCCATGAGTAGCCCATCAATTGTTGAAAATGGCGAAGGTTTTTTACTTGAATCCGACAAAATACGTTGGTATTTTCAGCAGTATTTCAATATCGATAATATCGATGTAAACACCAACGAAGCCACAGCCGCCTTAATCAAAAAAGCATCGCCTTTACTAGCTGATTTTGATAGTAGAATGCCTAAAACATTAGTGATAACGGCAGGTTGTGATCCGTTGCGAGATGAGGGGGCCTTGTATGCCGAAAAAGCACAACAAGCAGGTGTATGTGTTGAACATTACCAATTTGATGAATTAATACATGCTTATATGTTGTTGTCAAAACTGGTGCCTGAGCAATACCATCAAACCTATATGATGATTGAAAAGTTTATTAAGGCTAAGTAACGCTTTTGTTTGAATACGTTATATAGAACAGAAGCTACGACTAGTAAATAATTAAACTAACTTCCTATGGGCTCCTTGTTATAAAAGGTAGCCCTTTTTTTTATTTGAAATTTTAGCTTGGTAAAATAATTACTGTGCTGTCCACGCACCATCCATAGGCAAGGCAGAGCCTGTGATACTTCTGGCACTGTCACTACACAAAAACAAAATAAACTCACCGATTTGCTCTGGTGCCATCATTTCTGGCAAGGGTTGCTTAGCCGTAACAAGTTGGTATTTAGCATCATCAAAGGGAATATTTTGCTTTTTGGCGATCGCTGAAATTTGATCGTTAATTAGCGGGGTATCAACCCAGCCAGGGCAAATAGCATTGACGGTAATGCCTTGCTCTGCGCACTCTAAAGCGAGCACTTTTGTTAAGCCCACTAAGCCATGTTTCGCAGCACAATACGCGGACTTATTTACTGACCCGACTAAACCATGCACAGAAGCAACATTAATAATTCTGCCCCAGCCGTTTTGTTTCATTTTTGGCAGTGAGTATTGAATGGCATGAAATGCCGCAGATAAGTTAATCGCAAGAATAGCATTCCATTTTTCTAACGGAAAATTTTCAGCTGATTCGGTATGCTGTATACCGGCATTATTAATTAAAATATCAACACTGCCCATTTGCTCAATAGCGTTTTTTATTAAACGTTCGATGCTCTGAACATTCATTAAATCAGCATTGTCAAAAATGGCATTGATACCATATTGAACGGAAAATTCACTCGCTAGTTCTTCGCCTTCATGGGTTGGCATTAATCCGTGTAAAACAAGGTTAATTCCCTGCGCGGCAAGCACATGGGCTGTTGCTAGGCCAATACCGCTTGTTGAGCCCGTAATTAGGGCTACTTTTTGGTTAAGCATAAGGTTTCCTTATTATATATCAGTTATATAAATTTATGCTCAAGGTTACCTTACTTTAGCGCGTTAATAATTGGTCCCTTAGTACCATGCATGACAAAGGGAAAATATTAACGCGCGCTTATTATGGTTTGACAGGAATGATTGATAGGAATGGTTTGATAGGTATTGATTTAGCTTTATTACTGCAAATCTCTACGCTAAAGTTCTAAATCAAAAACCACATCAATTGTTGCTGAAAAAACAATATTTTCTTGTAAATAACGCCCAGGTTTTGCCGCGCTATCTGCCATACTCGATCTCATTTTATAAGCTTCGTTATTAGCACCATATCTATGATGACTTTGATTTGAACTAGCATTAATACTATATATTGCACCTAACTCAGCATCAAAAGCGTTCGCTAACGATTTACCTTTGCTTTTTGCACTATTAACAGCAAGTGCATTTACTTCTTGTTGTAATTTCTTTTCATCAGAGGATTTTAATTCAATATTTCTAATCGCATTAATTTTTACTGATAAAGCAAAATCCATAAAGGCATTCAGTTTATCAATATCGTTTAATGTTACTTTTAATGTTCTGCGTGCAATATAACCCTCAATTTTATCTTGTTCACCACGGCTATAGGTTCGACGTATTTCCGTTGAAATATTTGAAGCCGAGACGCTGTCTTCATCAACACCAAAATCAGCTAAACCATCCAGTAAGTTATTCACCCGCTGATCTACTTCTTTTTTTGCATCCAAACTGGTTATTTGTTCGCTTTCAACATTTAAATGTATAACGGCAATATCTGGCATTGCCATTAATTCAGCCGAGCCTGTTACCGAAATATGACGATGAGTCGGCAAACTATTATTGGCAAAAGTAAAAGCGGAAAAGCTAAGCAATAAAATACAAGTAAATAATTTCATATAATGTCCTTTTTAAAATCAATTTATATTACATCTTTATACAACAGGTTAATGGCTCCACTAGTGAACCATTAAAGTGAGTAACAGAATAACAATGCTATTAAAATCTGCGATATTTGTGTTATTTCAATCACCACAGCCAGCTATAGCTCAATAGCTGAGCTTAAGTACTATGTCACAAGTTTAACGGCTAGGTGATTAAAATATTAGTTAATAATTGTAACGAGAACGTAGCTTAATACACGTTAACTGAATAGTAGCTGAACGAATGTAATATTGATTTTACAAGTAAATATAAGCAATCTGAAATTAAAATAATATTTCCCTCGATTTGTCGCTTTAAATCCATTATCGTGCCCCTTTTTAGCGCCAAATAACCTCGTTATTGTAGTAATTTATAGGCAACTCATGCTCCAAACTCTTTTAGAAAACAAATCCTTAGTTACCCTTGTATTAGCTATCGTTATTATCACCGCCAAGTTAGTCGTTACTCGCTTTATAAAAAGTCGTGCTAAAAAGAAGAAAATAGACAAACGTTTTACCGTCAATTTTTTAAATAATATTTTTAACTTTGCGCTAATTGTTGTCTTATTTAATATTTGGTCGGTTGAAATTCAAAAGTTTGCCTTTTCAATTGCTGCTTTTGTTGTTGCTATCGTATTAGCAACAAGGGAATTTATTCAATGTTTTATCGGTTTTATTTATGTGGTTTCTAATCGTCCATTTCGGGTTGGTGATTGGATCCAAGTGGGCAACTATTGTGGTGAAGTAAACTCGATTGATTGGATTAATTTAACGTTACTAGAAGTCAATATCAGTAATTATCAATTTACCGGTAAAACTCTTTACTTACCAAATAACCAACTGATAACCACCCCGATTAAAAACTTAAACTTCCTTAAACGTTATGCTGTGCACCATTTCACGCTAACCCGAGATGGCAGCGTAAATCCGTTTGATTTTATTGATGCTATGAAGGTTAAAGCCAACGGCTATTGTGCAGATTTTAGTGATGTTGCTGAAAGATATAACCAAGTTATTGAGCATAGATTAGATATAAAGATTGCTGGTCCTGAGCCTCACATTGAAGTTGCCACATCTGAACTTGGGGACACTCAAATTATTTTCACCATTTTTTGCCCAACCGAGCGAGTAATGGAAATTGAAAACAAACTCACCGCTGATTTTATGAATTTTTGGTTTAGCGCTAAGCAGCATAAATAAACAAATTTAGCGCTATTAAATATCAAGCTTTAAACCTAGTATTTTAAGGTTTAAAGCAAGTTAAACCCTACATAAGCGTTGATTTTACTTTTTATTTACAAATTAACTGGTTAGACTTAAGCGTTTTTCAAAATCGGTTGTTTACATGCTTCTTCGCTTTATCACACTTTTTTCTATCTTATCTACATTCACTGTTAATGCCGCTCAACTTGATAGCTTTAATGAAAAGTTATCAAAGAGCATTGCCAATGAGTTAATAAAACAAAGTATTCCAGGAGCAGCTTATACCGTTGTTAGAAACAACAAGATCATTGCGATGGAAAATTTTGGTTATACCGACAAGACCAATAAAAGCAAGGTGGATAACAACACGGTTTTCCGCCTAGCATCTGTATCAAAACCTTTTGCTGCAACAATTGCCATTATGTTAGCGCAAGAAAAAAAACTCAATTTGTCTGATCCCATCACAAAGTTTTTACCTAATTTTGCTTTGGCTACTAAAGGTGCCGCAGACAAAATTCAATTAAAACACTTGCTCAGCCATTCCAGCGGTTTAATGCCTAATGCTTACGATAACTTATTGCATGAAAACTGGAATATGGCAAAAATAATTAGCCGTTTTGACCGCGTCACCCCTATTTGTCGACCTGCTAAGTGTTACGGTTATCAAAATATTGCTTACGGCTTTTTACAACCTGCAATAGAGGCAGTGACCAAAAAAAGTTATGCTAGTTTGTTGCAAGAACGAATTTTTTCCCCTTTAAAAATGGACAATGCTTCTGTAGGCATAGACGTATTTTTAACGCAGAACAATACCGCTAAACCTCATATTTTAAGAAAAAGGGTAAAAACTGGGCAGAAAACACGTGCGGGAAAAGACATTAGACGCTATATATGGCGTACGGTAGATGTTGAGCCTGACTACTACAAGGTTGCGCCAGCAGCTGGTGTAAACGCAAGTATTACTGATTTAGCTAAATGGCTAATCGCCAATTTAGGTAATAACCCCGAAGTGCTTTCGCCTGCGCTACTCACAGAACTCACTATACCCCGTATTAGAACCAAAAAAGATTTACGTCGTCGATATTGGCGTGAACACCTGAGCGATGCCCACTACGGTTATGGCTGGCGTATTTATCAGTTTGAAGGTCATCCAATCATTTACCACTCAGGTTGGGTTGCTGGTTATCGTGCTGACATAGGTTACTCACCAACACTGGATATAGGTTTTGCCATTTTAATCAACGCAGAATCAAACGTTATCAATAAAATATCCAGCCAATTTTGGGTACAAGCTCATGAGTTATACCTTAGTAATAATAAACGCTAACTTTATTTATTAGGTTAATGCCAGCAACTATTGTGAGCAACTATGGTACTTTAAATAAGTAGCTCATTGTTGCTACTTTAATCTAACTATATTTTCAGTAACATACTGCACAAAAATCGCCATAATGTTGCCACAATTGCTCACCACATTGCCTTATTGTTAACGCCCACTGCACCTTTTGTTTTGTTGAAATAGCTTATATCAACAGCACTTTGGAGCACGTATGTTTAACTCAAATAAAAAATTAATATTTGTCGATTATCAAGACTCATATTTTTATCAGCAAAAGCGTAAAAAACAGCGCAGGAAGTGGTTTAAGTACCTTTTATTATTCGCATTTTTAGCAACACTTATTGTGGCTATTGTGCCATTAACACGCGCTAATAGTTTTAATGCAGAACTTAACTCTCAGGCAACCTCATCAAGTGAAAGCGGCTTAATTCAAGGGCCGCAATTAATATTCGCTCACCCCGACAACAGTAAGCATATAGCCTTGCCCTTAGATATAACGCTTAATATTGAAGTTAATGGTTTGGTCGCTTATGCACAAATAAAGCAAGTATTTATAAACCCTTATAACATTGAGTTAGAGGGTAAATATCAATTTCCATTGCCGGAAAATGCCGCGATTAAACACTTAAAAGTAAAAGTGGCTGATAAAGAAATTATTGGTCAAATAATGGAGAAAAAAGCAGCTAAAGCCGTTTATGAACGAGCGAAGAAACGCGGAAAAAAAGCGAGTTTGGTGCAACAACAACGACCCAATTTATTTACCAACAACATAGCAAATATTCCTGCACAATCAACGGTGGTGGTAACATTAGATTTCATCATGCCGGTAACCTTTAACCTAAACCAGTTAAGCTTGAAACTACCGTTTGCCATGACCGCTCGTTATCAGAGCGAGAACTACCAAAAGTCTCCTGCGCAACAACACACAGAATTTATACCTCCACAGGCGAAAGTACTCGCGAACAGCAAAGCATCAATAAATATAGTACTTAATGCCGGTGCTAGCGTTGCAACAATAACCAGTAACAGCCATAACATAAAAACTAAAGCGTTAACTGGCGATCAAGCTTCGCACCTGATCACTCTAACTGAGGAACAAACCATCACAAATAGCGACTTTGAACTCAATTGGCAGCTTCAACCAAATCAAAAACCACAAGTCATTAGCTTTACCGAACAGGTTGGTAGTGAATACTTTACGTTATTAACCTTTTTCCCACCGCCAGTTGATCAAACAACAACCTTAGCACGTGACATTATTTTTATTATTGATACCTCAGGCTCTATGCAAGGAAGCTCTATGGTGCAAGCTAAGGCTAGTTTGCAAGAAGCAATTTTAAAATTAAATACCAAAGATAGCTTCAACATTATCGCTTTCGACGACAGCGTTAAATTATTATTTCCAGACACAAATATGGCTTCACCACGTAATATTGGCCAAGCACAGCAATTTATCAACAATTTGCAAGCAGATGGGGGCACTGAAATGTATCGCCCTCTTAGTCAAGCACTCGTCATGGCAAAAGCTCAGCAGCAAACAGTAAAGGCTATTCGACAAGTCATTTTCATTACTGATGGCGCTGTGGCTAATGAGTTTGAATTGATGCAGTTACTTGATGGTGCTCAACGGAACTTTCGTTTATTTACCGTTGGAATTGGCGCTGCACCCAATGGCTATTTTATGAAAAAAGCGGCGCAGTTCGGCCGAGGCAGTTATGTCTTTATTAAAAATAATAATGAAGTTCAATCGCAAATGTCTGCTCTGATGAGCAAAATCAACCATCCGGCGATCACCAATATTGACTTAATGTTTGATAACCAAGTTCACCAAGCAGTGGATGTTTACCCTAAAAGAATTGCTGATTTATACATAGGAGAGCCGTTGCAAATAGCAATAAAATCAAAACTGCCTATTACGAGTATACAAGTCATGGGAGATAGTGCTGAAAGCCCTTGGTATCAGCAAGTAATTATTGATGATAGTCATTCATCGCGAGGTATATCAACACTCTGGGCGCGGAGAAAAATTGAAAGTTTGCTAGATAGCTTAGTCACTGGAGCTGATAAAGACCAAGTGAAATCACAGGTAATTTCAACCTCAATTGCTCACCAGACATTATCACCCTATACCAGTTTTATTGCGGTTGAGAAACCAGCTGAGTTGTTGCCATTAACCGCTAAACATAACGAAAACAATGCCAAACGACAAATGAATACGTTAGCAAAAGCACATGAAAATTTAATGGTAGCAATGCCTAGAACAGCACTGGGTTGGCATCAACAACTACTGTTCGGTTTATTAATAATGCTGTTAGCACCATTGATACTGCGCATATGGGCTAAATAGCATGGCTAACCTCACTAAAACCGCTAGAAAATTAGCGGCTGCAGCTTTATTAATTGTAGGTGGTTTATTGTGTGTGCAAGCGAGTTGGCTGCCAGCTAAAGCGTGGTTGTCACAACAATTAATTAAACATAGTTGGCAGCAATCAATATCAATAATGGCACAACAGAAAATACGTGGACAAGATAATACCAACCCACATAGCCTAAGTAAGCCAATAGCCATTAAACCTTGGCCTTGGGCTGATACATTTCCAATTGCCGAACTAGTTTTTCAGCGTATAGATAAGAGTATCGTGGTATTAAATGGCGGCGATCCTACCACGTTAGCGTTTTCGGCTGGCGCTGTTGCGCCGTTTAATCAGCCTGCGGCCATAAAGCCTTTTGTTGTTGCAGGTCACCGAGATAGTCACTTTGCGTTTTTAGAGGATATTACCATAAAAGATATAATTTCTTTGGTCGATGTCCGAGGAAAAATGCAACACTATCAAGTAGAAAGTATTGATATAGTTGATGCTACTATCGGCCAATTTCCATTAGTTGCTGACGTGAGAAGTTTAGTGTTGATCACATGCTACCCCTTCAAAGGTATTACTAATAGCGCCGATGAACGTTATGTAATTACCGCAACCCTTTTGTGATAGCAATTGAAGTAAATAAAAACTTTAACATTTGAGCGCTATATTTTACGGGTAGATGACCTTTAAGCATTTAACAGTTTTTCAAATTCAATAACCATTAACTTTACTCACTGCTTTAGGTACCTGCCCAGTTTCGCGAAAACTGATAATATTTTGAGCGACAATATCACAAGCACTATTGAGATTTGTTGGCGCAGATATGTGTGGCAAAATGGTGATGTCTGGGTGTTGCCAAAGTGCGCTATCAGCGTTGAGTGGCTCATGTTCAAAAACATCAAGTACCGCATGGTTAATATGGCCAGAGCTTAAGGCATCGAGTAAATCGTCGGTATTAATAATACCACCACGCGCAAAGTTAATAATCGCACTGCCTTGAGGTAACTTAGCTAATAAATCTTTATTAACAATCCATTTTGTTGCGGGGGTTAACGGTAATAAGCACACTAAAATATCACTTTTCGCTGCCATTTCTACTAAGCCACTCTCTCCACTATAACAGCTAACATTTGTTATATTTTTAGCTGTTCGGCTCCAACCCATAACCTTAAAACCATTTATCTTCAGCTGCTTTGCACATGCTTGACCTAATTCTCCTAAACCAAGAATACCAATACGTCGTTCACTTGCAGGTATAAGAGCATGCTGTAGCCAGTGCTTATCTTTTTGTTGCTTAGCATAACGCGGCATATCTCGGTGCAAATATAAACTCCACGCTAATACGGCTTCAGACATGGCACTGCTTAGCATAGGATCAATTAATCGCACTACTTCAATCGGTGAATCTGTTAATGACTTCATTAAATGTTCAACGCCAGCCCAAACACTGTGCACCCACGTTAAGTTTTCAAATTCTGCCAGTAGCTCTGGTTTAGGATTAGCAACAATAGCTAGCTTTACCTGTTTTTTTTCTACCGGCTTAATCTCAGAAAACGCCACAACATGCTCGTTAGGTAGTCGCTGATTAAGTGCCGCTAGCCAGATAATTTCTTCATGTTTGGGTAATTGATTTATAAATGGGATCATATGGCTTTGCGTTCATGTAAAATAGATTTTATTATACTACCGTAAGATAATACTTAAACCAGACAATGTTTTAATCTATTGATAAGTAAAAAGTTATAATTTTGTTCTATCTTCCCACGCCCAACTAAGGTATAACGGCGCTATGAAAGTACCTAAACGAATACAGCCACTTGTTAATGATGGCCTAATAGACGAAGTAATAAGCCAATTAATGAGTGGAAAAGAAGCCACTGTTTATATGGTGCGTTGCGGCGATGACATTCGCTGCGCGAAAGTTTACAAAGAAGCCATTAAGCGCAGTTTTAAAAAAGCAGCGCAATATCAAGAAGGTAGAAAAAGTCGTAATAGCCGTCGTGCTAGAGCGATGGAGAAAGGATCTAAGTACGGTCGAGACCAACAAGAGTCAGCTTGGCAAAATGCTGAGGTTGACGCGCTATACCAACTAGCAGAAGCCGGTGTTCGCGTGCCACAACCTTTTGGTTGTTTCGATGGCGTATTATTGATGGAACTTGTTACTACTGACGACGGCGATGTAGCTCCACGCTTAAATGACGTAGTTATGCCAGCAGAGCAAGCAGAGGAAGATCACACCCTTGTTATGCATTACGTTAAGTTAATGCTTTGTGCAGGTATCATCCATGGTGATTTATCAGAGTTTAATGTTTTGGTTGATGATTACGGTCCAGTAATTATTGATCTGCCACAAGCTGTTGACGCCTCTGCCAATAATAATGCTAAAGCCATGTTAATGCGTGATGTCACGAATATGACCAACTATTACGGTCAATTTAGTCCCGCCTTAAAACAAAGTAAATATGGCCAAGAAATGTGGGCATTATTTGAAGCCGGCGAACTAACACCAGAAACAAACCTAACAGGCTTTTTTGAAGAAGATACTGATGCAGCCGATGTTGATACGGTTTTAGAAGAAATTAAAGCGGCATTTGAAGAAGAAGAAGCAAGAATAGAACGCATTAGTGATGCAAATGCGGTTGATAGTGAATATTAAATAAGTACCCCCTGCTCTATAGTTTTGTGCATATGACGCCACTACTCATATGCACATTACTTATCTTTTCAAATAAAGCTTGCTAGTAAAAAAACATAATTCCCATAATAATCAAACCAGCCAAAAAGAGGGTTTCGCTCGCCATTAATGCGACTGGCCGCCACCCAACAGACAGCACTTGTTTTAAAGATGTTTTAACACCAATTGCTGCAATAGCAATAACTAATAAGTAACTCGATAGGCTTCTAATAATATCAATTAACCATGGTGGTAATACGCCAACATTTTTTAAAAATGCCAGTACGAAAAACATAATCAAAAAGCCAGGAATAAAGGCACTAACACCACCTGACATTTTACTGTTTTTTTCTTTAAAAACAAAAAACACCATCATCACAATCGGCATTAATAATGCGACTCTCAGCAATTTTATATAAGTTGCTACATCTCCTGCTTCAGGTGAAATACTGTAGCCTGCACCAACAACTTGCGCTACATCATGAATAGCGCCGCCTATAAAAACCCCTGCCAACTCATCTGAAAATCCCAAGTAACTTGCCACAATAGGATAAAAGATCATAGATAATGTACTAAAGGTGGTAATACCTATCACGGTAAAGGCAAAATACTTCTCTTGTGATTTATCGTTTGGCAAGACCGTAGAAATAGCCGCTGCCGCCGATACACCACAAACAGCAACGGCGCCGCCAGACAACACGCCAAATACTTTCGATAAACCTAAGATACGAGCAAATAAAACGCCAAAAATTATCGTTAACACCATACTCACCATCACAATCAATGGCGGTGTAATACCCAGTGAAACAATATCAGCAAAAGCAATGCGAACGCCGAGTAAACCCACACACAAACGCAGCAGTTCTCGTGAGCAAAAGTTAACACCGGCTTGGATAGTTGAATGGTTATAAAATGAATGTAGGCTCAAGCCCAGTAGCAACGCAAAAAGTATAATCGGTGCTTGATAACGCGTGGCAATAATAGTGGCGATAATAGCGATAATTGAGCATAAAGCGACACCTAGTATTTTAGCTTTAATATTGATTAGCATTGTTCATTTAACCGGTGAATTTTTTTGTAAAACAATAGCTAAAGTGTATCACCAACGATGGTTATATTAACTATTTCCGAAGACTAAAAGTGACTAAAAACGATTGAAACTAAAAAGCCTGCAAATGCAGGCTTTTATATCAACACTATATCGATATTAAAAGTAACAACAAGGTTAAGCAAACCAGTTATTGTCTTTACCTTTTGCCGAAAAGCGTACTAAAAGTAAGGCTATAACTATGACCATAATAGGCATGACAGTACCGCCAGGTCCATACACTTCAAAAGAATTACTCATGAAAAATGAATGATACATTTGCACAATCACCGCAATTAATGAAACCATAAACAAGTGATAGCATATGCGCTTTTTCATTAATAAAGCGACACTACCTAAAGCACCAGCAAAAACCGCAATAGTAAAAGCAATGGTTGCCCATAATGGTACTGAGCTATAAAGTGCTTGTTCTGCCATGGGTAACTCAGCGATCATTTCTGGTGTCATCATTATATGACCCACAAAAGCCATAACACCGAGTAAGTTCCAAACTAATGCTAAAATAGCCGCCACTTTAAACCAATGAGGTAACGGGGGTTTTTCTGAAATCTGTGAGTTATCTGACATATTTAGTTCCTTATTTTTATAGTAATTTAGAATCTATTAATTGTCTGCTTTTAGTAAGAAGTTAGTATTAACTCTTTCTATTCACCCCATATATCTTTCGGCTTAAGCTTTAATACTTTACGCTCGCTAGGCTTACGCTCAACTTGTGTTTTATTAGGGTTAACATAAATTTTACTGGCATTTGCTTTAGCTGAATTGTAGTTTTTATCGGCTAAAACTGTTTCCAGTTTATCTTTAATCTCTTCAACAACTGGCTTACTTACTTGCTCTTTAGCACGGCGTTGCACATGAAACTTTTTATCGATGCCTTGCATAAGGTTACGTAAAACTTGGTCTTTACACTCACGATAATTTTTATGATCTGGCTTGCGAGAAAAGGCACTTAACTCTGGCTTATTTAACCGATAGTTTGCTAACGCCAAAATATCAATAATGTCTTCTGCTTTAAGGTTGAAAGCAATTTTAAGCTTGGTAAGAATAATATTATTGTTTAAGCGCTTTTCAGCTTTTGCAGGTTCGCCTTCTTTTTTGCCGCGACGTTCATTAATAAAACCATTTAAAAATGCAGCAAATGTAGTGTCCGGACAATTGACATAAGCCGGATCTTCTTCTTTTTTTAACCAGTTACTGATTTGCTCGCGCGTTACCGTTAAGTCGCCGGCAGCAAAAATAGCCATAACCTTTTGATCGTTAAAATTAAAGGTGTACCTGAGACGGCGTAAAACATCGTTATTAGTCAAAAAAATTCTCCAAAGTCCAACGAGTTTCGCTGGTAGTTGTTACTGCTTCACGTAATAAATTTATTAACGGTCAGTAACATATAGTGATTCAATTACGCGCTATTATACACGCTTTAAATAACCAGATCTTTACCTGCATGCGCAATTTCAAGTAAAAGCGTTAAAGCATTAAATTTAGCGGTTAAAGTTCACCTAAAACTCATGTTAAGATATGAAGAACTTTAGTCTAAAACACATTTTAAATGCTCAGCAATAATGTTTTAGTTAAAATCATCGTTTAGATATATGTTTCCTATTCCATCATTTTCAACGCAATTAAATTACGAGCAGTTATGAGTAAAAATGTTAGTCTTTTCAATCCAGTATTAGCTAAAAGTCGTGGGAAAAGTGCCGATAAAAAAGTTTGGCAAAATCTACCGGGTAGTAGTGCCACTGTTGCTATATTTCATGGCGCTTTATCAACACAGCAACCTATACTTCTATTAACTCATGACACTCCTTCTGCACTGCGTTTAGAGCAAGAACTTGCCAGTTTAAATCGACAAGCAAAGCTACCTATATGCTTATTTCCTGACTGGGAAACATTACCTTATGATACTTTTTCACCGCATCAAGATATTATTTCTCAACGTTTAGCGACTTTATATCAATTATCACGCATGGATAAAGGCATTGTTATTGTGCCTATTTCCACCTTAATACAACGATTAGCGCCCAAGCAATATATTGAAGCGAATAGTTTAATCATCAAAAAAGGTGATAAAAAAGATTTACATCAGCTAAGGCAAAGCTTAGAAGCTAGTGGTTACCGATGCGTTGAACAAGTAATGGAGCACGGTGAGTTCTCTGCCCGTGGCGCTATTCTCGATATATTTCCGATGGGCAGTAACACGCCATTCAGGTTAGATTTTTTTGATGACGAAATTGACGAAATTCGTTTATTCGACCCAGAAAACCAGCGCTCTAGCGATAAAGTTGATGGTATAAACTTATTACCCGCACATGAATTTCCAACCGACACGGATGGTACTAATTTGTTTCGCAGCCAATATCGCGAACAATTTACCAGTACCATAGATAAAGAATCTATTTATCATCAAGTTAGTAACGGAATTATGCCAGCGGGCATCGAATATTATTTACCGTTATTTTTTGAGCAAACCAACACCTTATGTGATTATCTCGCAGAAAACACTTTGGTTATTATCAGTGGCGATATTGATAAATCTCTAAGCCATTATTGGACCGATATTAATTATCGTTATGAAGACCGCCGTTATGATCCAACCCGACCATTATTGCCGCCTGAGCAGCTATTTTTAAACAGTGAAGAACTCTACAGTGCTTTAAAACCCTTTGATCGTATCAACTTAAAGCCTGAGATTAATGAAGAAGAAGTAAAAGCATCTCAAATACAGTTTGATGTTCATTCACTGCCCGACTTAACCATAGATCATAAATTAAAGCAGCCTTTTGAACTGCTGAATAACTTTATCGCCAGCAAAGAAACCCCGAATAAACTGCTATTTGTCGCTGAAAGCCAAGGTCGACGTGAAAGTGTTTTAGAGTTATTAGAGCGAAATAAAATAAAACCAAATATCTTTAGTACGATTGAAGAATTTGTTAACAGTGATGCGCCATTAGGTATAACTGTTAACGCTTTAAGTGCTGGTTTTATTTTTCAAGCTAAAGGCAGTGCGAAAAAGAATGCCATTGCTTTAATCACAGAAGCAGAGTTACTTGGCGATCGTGTACGCCAAACTCGTCGTCGAAATAAACAACAAGAAATTCAAAACGACGCCATATTTAAAAACTTAGCAGAGCTTAGTATTGGGCAACCGGTGGTCCATATTGACCACGGTATTGGCCGCTATATGGGATTACAAACCATAGAAAATAGCGGCATTACTACAGAATTTTTAGTGCTAAGTTACGCCAAAGAAGCCAAATTATATGTCCCTGTTGCTTCACTGCATTTAATTAGTCGCTACTCGGGCGCAGACGCTGAACACGCACCTTTACATAAATTGGGTAACGACACTTGGAGCAAAGCCAAACAAAAAGCGGCTGAAAAAGTACGTGATGTTGCCGCTGAATTGTTAGATATTTACGCTAAACGCGCTAGCAATCATGGCTACAGCTTCAAACGTGATAAAGATGATTATCGCGCCTTTGCTGATAGTTTTGGCTTTGAAGAAACCTTTGATCAAGAACAAGCCATCAATGCTGTGATCAGCGACATGTTATCGCCAAAAGCAATGGACAGATTAGTTTGTGGTGATGTGGGCTTTGGTAAAACCGAAGTGGCAATGCGCGCAGCATTTGTTGCCGTAAATGACGGTAAACAAGTGGCGATATTAGTGCCAACTACCCTGCTCGCTCAGCAACATTACGAAAGTTTCCGTGATCGGTTCGCTAACTGGCCAATTAGCATAGAAGTGTTATCGCGCTTTAAAACCACCAAAGAACAAAATGTGGTGATCAAAGACGTTGAATCTGGCCAAATCGATATCTTAATTGGCACCCATAAACTTTTGCAAAACAGCATAAAATATAAAGACTTAGGGTTACTAGTTGTTGATGAAGAACATAGATTTGGGGTTAAACAAAAAGAAAAGATAAAACAACTGCGTGCAAACGTCGATATTTTAACCTTAACCGCAACACCTATTCCGCGTACGTTAAACATGGCAATGGGCGGTATGCGCGACTTATCCATTATAGCGACACCACCAGCCAAACGCTTAGCGGTAAAAACCTTTGTTCGACAACGCGACGACGCCTTAATTCGCGAGTCAATACTGCGTGAAGTTTTACGTGGTGGACAGGTTTATTTCTTACATAACAATGTCGACACTATAGATAAAACAGCTGCCGACATACAAATACTGCTACCCGAAGCAAAAATAATAACCGCCCATGGACAAATGCGCGAACGCGAACTTGAACGTGTCATGAGCGACTTTTACCATCAACGATATAACGTTTTAGTTTGTACCACGATTATAGAAACCGGTATTGATATTCCGAGTGCTAACACGATCATTATGGATCGTGCTGATCATCTCGGTTTAGCACAATTGCATCAATTACGCGGACGCGTTGGTCGCTCACACCATCAAGCTTATGCTTATTTATTAACGCCACATGAAAAAAGCATGACTAAAGATGCGAAAAAGCGCCTTGAAGCTATCGCATCATTAGAAGACTTAGGTGCTGGCTTTACGTTAGCTACCCACGATTTAGAAATTCGTGGCGCGGGTGAGTTACTTGGCGAAGATCAAAGTGGCTCTATGAGCCAAGTTGGCTTTACCCTATATATGGAAATGCTTGATGCTGCGGTTGCTGCGCTAAAAGACGGTAAGTCGTTATCGCTTGACCAAGTCACCAAAACACAAACTGAAGTAGACTTGCGTGTTCCTGCTCTACTGCCAGATGACTACATATTCGATGTTAGCTTAAGACTAAGCTTGTATAAACGTATTGCCAGTTGTAAAAACAAGCAAGCACTTGACGATGTACAAGTTGAACTTATTGACCGTTTTGGCTTATTACCTCAGGCAGCGAAAAACTTAGTGCATATCGCTAAATTGAAACTGAAAGCTGAAAAAATTGGTATTACACGCATTGATGCAGGGCCTGCAGGAGGATCAATTGAATTTAGTGTTGATACCAAAGTCGATCATATGTTCATTTTTGGTTTAATTCAGCAACAACCGAAAATCTATAAAATGGATGGCAATAACAAACTTAAGTTTGCACTGGTGAGCGAAGATGCTAAATCGCGCTTTATTTTAATCACGACTATGCTGAACGAATTGGCGAATCACTTACGTGCTTAAGAGCTAAAATGACTATTCATTTTAGCTCTCTACTACCTAACAGATAACTGATTGATAATGTAAGTATTGAGTACTTTTGCTATTATATCTTGGTACATAACCATTAACTGGATACTGAATGAAATTAACACAACTATTTTTATGTTCTGCCTCGTTAGCATTGCCGCTAACGCTTCATGCAGCAACGCAAAAAAGTAACGACAGATGGTTTGATGTCGAAATTATTATTTTTAGTCAATTAGATGATAAAAGTCAGTCAAAAGAAAACTTTCCAGATACCAGTGAACTGCCGAATTATCCACGCGCTGAAGATTTGCTAAGACACTATATTAACCCGGATATTCGTAGCTTAAAGCAATTACTACCAAGCTGTGACTCGCCACAATATGGTAAAAGCTTAGTAGAACAAAACGCTAAGTTACCCGCTATTTTTAATCAAAAATCATTAGATGAACTGGCAAAAACAGCCGATTTTAATGACGAAAACCAAGCAACATCGTTAAATAATGGCCAATTAACTGAAGCTAACATTATTGCTGAACCTACGACAGTTGAACCTACGACAGCTAACACAACAGATACTTTAACTTCGCCTACCTTAGCAGCAAGTGATACAGGCGACAGTTCGAGTTTTTCTGACCATACCCGTACAACAAGCGAAAACGTGCCGATAAATAACGACTCTCTGCTCAGTAATGCACAAGAAAATGCACAAGAAAATGCACAAGAAAATGCACAAAATGATTTATTAAATAGTCAGACAACAATGGCTTTACCTGAGTTATCTGTTGCTGAACGTGAAAAAATACAACACCTAGTATTAGCGGCTGAAAATGAGTTTCAAGTACTTAAATTCAACTATACAAGGATCACTGAGCCTAAAATACTATGTAAAATAGATGAAGCATTCTTTAGTGATTACCAAGCTGAGCATCCTAGTTTTGATTACGATGATTTTACCGTCGATAAAATGCCATTGTTAATTGATGGCAAAGAAGATATCGACAATGACAAAACCCATTTACTGAGTAAAGATTCATTACAGCTTGATGATATTATACAAGACTTAAGATACAGCAAAAACTTTCGCCCTCTATTACACATGGGCTGGCGTCAAGTTGCTAGACCTGAAAAAGAGTCTGTGCCAGTCAAAGTATATGCAGGTGATAATTTCTCAGCAGATCACAAAAAACAATTGGCCTACTATAATAAGCAAAAAAACTTGTACATTGCCCAAGCTAAAGAAACGAGTAACGAACAAGACCCAATAAGCATAGCTACAATCGAAAATCAGGCGAGTAACCACCAAAAAGAGCAAATACAAGCGGCGCAAAAGATACGTATTCAGGAAGTGATTAAACAACTTTCGCAGGTAAATGAAAATACAGAGGCGCTTTTAACTGAACTTGAAGTACAAGAGTTATCGCTAAAAGCAGCTAGCCAAAACCCATTAGTTTCAGTACCGCCAGTAGCGCCAGTTCAACCTTGGTATATCGACGGTTTTTTCAATATCCATTTACAGCACTATTTATTTATTACCGCTGACTTTAATATTTTAGATAAAAATTTAAGTGAACTTGCCACCGCTCGATTGACCGAAAACGCTCCAGATGTTTTACCGACAAAGGGAAAAACGTCAAAGCCAATTCAAGCAAAGTCTATTAGATTTAAACAAGACCGTCGTGTTATCAGTGGTGAAGTACATTACTTTGACCACCCTTACATGGGAATGATAGTGCAAATACGGCCATATACAAAACCAGAGCCAGAAGCCAATTAACCACATTTTAACGACTTACATTACTATACTTTAGAGGACACTATGGATAAAGAAATTGAAATTCAAGCGGCAGTATTTCGTCGTTTACTCGCGCATTTAGATAATCGCAAAGATGTACAAAATATTGAATTAATGAACCTTGCAGGCTTTTGTCGTAACTGTTTTTCTAAATGGACAGTCGCAGAGGCTGAAAAGTTAGGTGTTAATGTTGACATTGATACCGCCCGTGAACAGGTTTATGGCATGCCTTACAGTGAATGGAAAGACAAACATCAATTACCTGCAACTGACGAACAGCTTGAAAAATTTAATCAGCTAAACCCGAAAAAATAATGACTAAAAATTTGGGCAATATTGACTTCCATTGCTATGATTAAAATTCCTATTTAAGTTATTGACGTTAGCAAGGTATTAAAATTCATGAGATTTAACCGCTCTTTAATTCTGCTAACGTTAATGCTGACTTCAAGCTTTACTCATTCAAGTCACTTACTTCGCACGTCTTACTACAGTCAAAATGTTGCACCACAGTTATTTTTTGATGATATGGGTAGACCTATCAGTGGCATTCTTTTTGATATCACTCATGCGATTGCAGAACAGTTAAGCATGGAACTAGAAATGCTGCCTATTCCACGAAAAAGAATAGAGCAATCGTTAGAAACAAATGTTATTGATTTACATTGTGTGGCTAACCCTAAATGGTACAAATCAATTTATTTGAAGTGGAGTGATGTTATTTATAACAATCCAGATCTTTTGATTAACCGCCTAGGCATAAATACTTTGACGGTATTGTCGGATTACAAAAAACTTAAAATTGGTACAACATTAGGTTACATATACCCTGAATTATCTAGCTACATTGAGAATAAAAATATACTCCCTGTTATTAGCGTGACACCTTCAGAAAGTTATGAGAAATATCGTAAAAATAAAATATCAGGTTTTGTAAGTGCATCTATTGAGGCATCTTATTTTTATAGAAAAATAGAAGATTCCGTGGTGCATATGAATGACAACGAAATACATTGTGCGCTATCACCGAGTTTAAACAAGGAAACGATAAATAATATTAATACGGCCATTGGAACTCTAAAAGAGTCTGGTGAAATTGAGACTATTTTAGAAAGATACAAAAAAGTACCAGGCTCACAACTTCAAATGGCTCAAGACTATAGCGAATAGTAAATTTATAAAATTTTATGATTAAATTTTCACATTAATTGCAGTTTCATTGGCTCGGCGATCTTTTCGATCACGGGACTCTAACCAACGACCTCTGTTAAGTACTTTTTCTCTGCGCTCTTCCCCGGTACGGCGATCATCTTCAACGATTTTTTTCTTTGGCGGGTTATTTTCAACGACTACAGGAAGCAAAGTACGTTCTTGTTTATATTTTACCTTTTTATTTTTCTCTTTCTTTTGTTTACTATCCTTTGCCGAAGGCTCGGGCTTAGCTGTATAGCTATCAGGTAGTAGATCAGTAAATACTTCCATTTTGACTCGTGATTGCCTTTTATAATTTAAGTTAAGCATTATGCTTATAATTATAATTATATAATCGGCAATTTACAGAAAAAGTTTACTATTTTTATTACAAAATACGGTCTAATTTTTAATCAAGGCGCACTAATCAAAGCAAGTCCTAATAAAATAACAAAAAAACATGATCCACACTTTTTGATTATTTATCTAAAAGTAAGGTTAAGTTAGCCAATGCAGGCTGAAATGGGTGAAGCCTAAGAAATGCTATATTTGATGGTTAAACGCTATCTACCGAGTAAATTTTCAAAAGTGAATTAATACCTATTTACCCAAAACATTTACCCAACAACAATTAATTTATTTATAAAAGACCACTCACTGAAAAGCACTGACCTCTTCTGGCGTTAAATATCGCCACTCACCTAAAGGCAAATCTGCAAGCTTTACAGGGCCTATTTGCTCGCGATGCAAACCAACAACTTTATTACCAACAGCGGCAAACATTCGTTTAACTTGATGATACTTACCTTCAGTAATAGTCAGCAATACTTCGCGCTCTTCTACTTGCTCTAACTTCGCAGGACGAGTTAAATCGTTTTCACCTTGAAGTTGCACACCAACGGTGAATTTATCGGCCGTATCGTCTTTTAAGGGGCTTCTCAACCATACACGGTAAACCTTTTCACACTGTTTTTTAGGAGAGATAATATTATGTGACCAACGCCCGTCGTCAGTGATTAACACTAACCCTGTTGTGTCAGCATCTAAGCGACCCGCAATATGCATATCGAATGCCCTATCTACATCAATGAGATGTAATAACGAGGGGTAGATTTCATCAACATTTGAACAAATGGTATCGAGTGGTTTGTGAAGAATAATATAACGAGAACTACGCGCAGTTAGCGATTGATCTTCTATACACACATCATTATTTTCATGAACCTGTGTCGCGGGATCTTTAATCACAACATCGTTTACCGTAACTTTACTCATTTTGAGCAATTTTTTAGCTTCGGTGCGGGTGAGTTCGGTACTTTTGCAAATAAATTTATCAAGACGCATAGTCAGTAATATCGTAAAAAAGGTTATGAAGTAAGGCGAGGCTATTATCGCTATTTGAATATTTTTAGCAAGGCTAGAAAAATAAAACGCCCTTAGTTTTACGCATTATTTATTGTCCTTTAATGTGTCTGAAACAGATGATTTATTAAGTATCATGTACAACACGTTTTCTAAGGGGATATTTTCAGGATAACACGCAAAACTAAAACCAAGTTTTTGATAACTTTTAATCGCACTGTGGTTATGTTCTAAAACAAATAATGAACAGGAGTTAGTTTTTAAATCGGCCGTTCCTTTAGCCATGAGTTGTGCTATTAAATGCCTTGCAACCCCTTGGCCACGAAGATGAGGATTAATAACTAATCTTGCAAGATGGCATCTACCCGAACGTAAATAATATTGCCCAAAACCTAACAATTCTGATTGCGCCGAAAGTAATGAAAATGAGGCTAATGTAGACAATTTCAAGTCACATTTAAACTGTTCTAAATCAAATGGAAATCTAAATTCTGGCCCTGACCAAATATCCAACTCTGCCTGAGTCGAAAACCAAGTCATAAGCTCAACTAATTGAGTATCTGTTGGTGTAGATAAATACATAGCCACCTTGAGTCTTTTATGTGCATAAAATAGATATGGCAGAATAAACATGAAAATGAATATTAGCCTCACGACTTGAACTAAGCATAAGTTAGGTTAAGTTAGATTAAGTTAGCTCGCTATTAATAAACTTACCTGATAACGCTAAACCATTACGATTATGCAAAATGCTATGACATTGCGCTAATATCGATAAAGCTATCGACTCAGGAAGCTCTCCACCAATATCTAAACCTACAGGACCATTAACCTGCCGCATTAGCCAAGCTTTATCCTCTATATTAGACAACGCTTCAACATTACCTCGACGTTCAAGAGGACCTAATAAGCCAATATATTTCGCAACGTTGCTTTTATGCAATAAACGTAACCATGCAGCGTCTAAATTTAAGTTGTGTGTCATTAACACCGCCGCATCAATTTGTTGAAACTGTGGTGATAGCGAAAAGTCATCTGGATGAATTCTCACAATTTCGGCGGCATGCTTAAAGTTGCTGCTACGTGCGTAGCTAGAACGATGATCAACAACCGTTACTCGCCACCCCATTTGTGCAGCCATTGTTACTAATGCAATAGCATCAGAGCCTCCACCAAAAATCCAAAAATTAATCGGGGCAGAAACTTTAGTCACCGAGTGTTCAGCTCCGTCTATAACAACATTGCAATGAGCCTTGTCGTGCTCGACCATTTGCACCACGGCATCATTTAAAGTCGAGTTACTTTGCTGTGTAGTCGTTAACAATAATTGCCCTACATCATTAAACAAAGTTAATTCATTTAACGCTTTTTGGGCTGAATTTGGTGTGAGAAATGTTTGCTGTAAATAACTTGTTTTGCCAGCTTGCATGCATTTAAAAAGCAGCGCTAATAAATCATGATGTGCTGTAGTGATATATTGCAGTAATACCCCTATTTTGCCTTTACAACCTACACCTAGCTCTGCGGCGTAACCATCTTCTTCAAGCATATCGTATTCAACAAAATGAGCCTGTTCGTTATCAAATACCTTCTTAGCATGCAGTACAATATTAGCTTCTAAACAACCACCACTGACTAAACCATGAGATTGTCCTAAGTTATTCACCAGCATAATAGCGCCTGGAGAGCGATAACTTGAACCTTCTTTACTGACTATAGTGGCAAGTACCCAGTTAAGTTTTTCACTATGATTAAGGTAATATTCGAGTAAGGAAAAATGAGAGTGATTGTTAAGCAAGGAAAATCCTTAGTGTTCGGGTAATTCAGTTTATAAGTAAAAGAAAGGTAACTGAGTATTTAAGAGTTGGAATTTATGGTGCCTAGCCAATATATACATAATTATATCGGCTAGACATATTTTAAATTAATATTTAACTGAGTAAAGCTTCAATATCAAATTCATCAAGTTGTTTAGGGTCAGCAAAGTTTATAATGTATTGTTCATAAACTTTAGAGCGCACAAATATAGCAAATAAATCAGAGTCTAGATGATTGTTTTTTGCCATGTTGCTCATTATTTTTAAACACTCACTTACCGGCTTTGCACTTTTATAAGGTCTATCGGCGGCGGATAACGCTTCAAAAATATCAGCTAATGCCATTAATCTTGCAGGCACCGACATTTGTTCTTTGACCAGACCTCGAGGATAACCTTTACCGTCCATTGTTTCATGATGGCCTAAAGCATATTCAGCTACATTCGAAAGGTGCTTAGGAAATGGTAATGCTTCGAGAATATCTAAAGTAACATCCATGTGCTTTTGAATAATTTTTCTTTCGTCATTATTCAATGTACCGCGCTTGATACTTAAATTGATTATTTCATCTTCAGATAAAATGGGTTGTTTTACTTTATCAATAGTAACTTCATATCTCGCTGAAATAGCGTGTATGTTTTGCTCTTGATCGTCAGTTAGAAATTCGCCACCAACATTAACTTTTTGTAAAAATGCGGTATCTAATGTTAATTGTTTTCGCGCTAAATCTCTTTCACGCTCTAATTGTTCTACCCTAACTGTTTTACCTGCTTTTAATGCCGTGATCATTTGTTCTTGAAATTTTAGATCAATATCTCGACGGGAAATTTCTAGCTTAGCAGTAACATAATGTATACGATCAAATATAGTTTCTAACTTTCTTGATTTTTCCATCACATGATCAGGTGTCGCAATTTTGCCACAATCATGCAGCCAACCAGCAATACTTAACTGATGTCTATCTTGTGCTGAAAGTTTAAACGATGCTAAGGGCCCCTCATCATAATCACTTACTGCGTCAGCAATCATTAACGTAAGTTCAGGCACTCGCTTGCAGTGCCCTCCGGTATGAGAAGATTTAGCATCAATTGCCACAGCAATGGTTTTAGCAAATGACTCAAACAATTGCTGCATGTTTAAAATAAGTGCACGATTTGTTAAAGCAATAGCACCTAATGATGCAAAGGATAAAATTTGTTGCTCAACTTCAGTTGAAAAGCTAATTATATCTGAACCTTCCATCGCATTTATTAATTGAATAACGCCAATAATATCACCTGTGTGATCTTGTAGCGGAAAAGTCAGCATTGATTTTGTTCGGTAACCCGTTGTGCTATCCATTTTCCTTGCAGCACTAAAGTCGAATGGCAGCGCATCATAAACATCTTCAATGTTAATGACTTCACCGGTGTTTGCAGCATGTGCAACAATGGCTGAACGATTTGGCTGGTTATCAATAAATAATGGAATACCAGGAAAGTTGATAGGCGAATCAGAACTGCCACCCAGGTGAAGATTCATACTTTGATTGTATATGGTGCGAAACTCTAACTCTTTTAAGCCATTAACCAAATAGATAGAACCGGCATCTGAATTTGAAACTTCTACTGCCGCAAACAAAATTTTCTCCATCAGTAAGTCGGTATTTTCTTCTTTACTTAATTGGATACTAATATTTAATAAATGCTCAAAGGCAGCTTGTTGTGATGATTTTTTTGTCATAATGAATTACTTACTTTCATGGGTATATACCCCATCCCAGTTCGTGGCATCGACATTATCGATAAGGTTAGCTATTCGTTCTATCAATATACTATAAATTGTTATTGGTAAATTAGCATTTTGTTTTAATTGCGTAAACATTTCTTGAGCTTCGATAAAATTTCCCGTGAGATAATGCTCAATAGCGACTTCATGTAATATAACGTCGGCTTTTATTGCATCAGTTAAATCAGCCTCAAAACCTATAGGCTGATAAATTTCAACCGCCGTATTTTTACCTTTTACTTTAATTCTATCCATTTTTCTACAGATGACATTATGTTGAGTAATATCTTCAAAAGTGCTGCTTGACACTAAAATATCGACGCCATAATATTTAGTTAACGACTCGATTCTAGCCCCCAAATTCACCGCATCGCCAAGTACCGTATAAGCTTTACGATAGGTGGAGCCCATATCGCCAACAACCATTTCACCAGAGCTTATGCCAATACCGACACGAATAGCTGGCCAGTTTTTTTCTTTAAATTGCTCGCTTAATACTTCTGTTAATGAAATTAATTGCATGGCACTGATAACCGCGTTTACTGCATGGTTTTCATCTTCTAGCGGTGCATTCCAAAGCGCCATGATCATATCGCCAACATATTTATCAATAGTGCCTTTGTTGTTGAATATTATCGCGGTGGCTTCAGATAAGTATTCTTTTAGAAAGTCACTTAATTCTTCCGGCGTAAACTGTTCTGACAAGGTAGTAAAATCTCTAATATCAGCAAACAATACCGACATTTCTTTGCGCTCAGTTTTAAGTTCTACGCCTTTTGCTGAGCGGATCATTTTTTCGATATATGCCGGTGGTACATATTGATCAAACATGTTTTTTATTTTTTTACGATTAGCATTTTCTGAGACAAAACCAGCAGCACCATAATAAATGGTCAATAGTGTTATCAGTAAAATAACTTGAAACAGTGGCAAGCTAATTTTCAATGCCCACCAGCAATACCAATTAAAACTGATATGCAAAGCAAAGCTTACGAGACTAATGATTAAAATTCTCATTGGCCCTTGATTGGTCATTAGCATTGCCAGAATAAACCCAGTAAGCAGTAATAAAGTAAAAACAAGCGCTACGGTAATATCGAGCTCTACCGGCAGTATTTCTGGGTGAATAAGTCCTTCGAATACATTGGCATGTACTTCAACTCCAGGGTATTGCACGCCTACTGAGGTGGTTCGCAAGTCGGCTAACCCAACTGCCGACGTTCCAATAAATGCGACTGAACCGTCTAATAAATCATGTTCAACACGATCATTTAACACATCTGTGGCTGAAATATATTGGAAGCTACGTTCACGCCCTTTATAAGGGATAAATATTTGGCCTTTTTCATTGGTAGGAATAAAGTGACTTCCAAAGCTTAGTCCTTGCAGCCAAGTGGTGTCACCCGAGACCTTACTTTTGGCTTCTATATTATCAGCTAAGGTGTAAACACGTGCCGCCTCTAATGCCAATGATGGATACAACTGACCTTGGTAATTTAGTACCAGTGAAGCCTTGCGGATAAAACCATCGCTTTCAGGTACCGAGTTTATAAACCCAGCACCTGTTGCTGCAGACTGCAGTATTGATATATTTCCAAGTACATGTTCAAAAGTTGCTATTTCAGATAATTGGTCTTGTTCATGAGACCAGTCAATAACCGCATCTGGCAGTTGCCCTGAGTTTTGTGCACTATCATCAAATAAAAAACCTAATACAACTTCTGAGTTTCCGAGCGTTTCTGCAAATTCTTGATCAAAGTTAACTGAGCCTATCAACTGCTTGAGCTGCGCTTTGGATTGCGAATCGAGGTGCTGGTTTTTACTCAACACGACTTCAATGGCATTTCTTTCAGGCTCAGCAAAAAAAATATCGAATGCGACTACAACAACACCAGCATCCATTAATTTTGTAACTAGATCACTGACTTTACTGCGACTCCAAGGGTATCTACCTTGTTCGCGCATACTCTTTTCGTCAATATCGATAATGATGACTTGCTCATCAAATTGCCGTGGTTTCTCTGACAGCGTTGCTACTAAACGAGCATCATACAAAATCCCTTCAATACGCTGTAGTAGCTTTTGAACATTATCAACGCGGATAAAATTCAAACCAATGACCAAAAAGGTAATAACTAAACCGACTAAAAAACCTTTTGAGCGCAAGCTTGTGATCATTTATCGATTAACTTCTAATGGCTGGTTATTATCTTGCTTTGATAAATCAACAATCGTACCTTCTCGTGCGCAAAAAATATTTAGTTTGCCTTTGTACTCTGTTTGCAGCATTTTTTCTTCGTGTAATAACTCATTGTCAGTACGAGCGGGGTCGTGACTAATAATATATAAGCTTTTCACTTTTGCTTCGCACGCTAATCTGGCGACCTCGGTAAAGGTACTGTGCCCCCAACCCAGCTTTAAAGGTAGATCGGCTTCGATATATTGAGCGTCATGAATTAACATATCGGCGTCAGCAATAAACTCAAGCCATTGCTGCCACGAGGTATTCTTTACATCGGGTGAATTTAATTCATTGTCGGTAACATAGGCAACTTTCTTACCTTCTGCCATTAAACAATAGGCAGTGCCACCATCAGGATGGTTTAATCGTTGGGTATTAATTTTAAAGCCAGGGATTTCAAAATTAGGTTTTTTTGACTGCTCAACATGCACCGAAATATCGGCGGGTAGTTGTTGAAACTTTACCGGGTGAGTCGACCCTGACATTTGTGTGAGTACCGCACGCTTGTCATCACCATCAATTTCACCCGATACGATATCAATTTTCCTATTAATTTGAAAAATCGGCTTAAAATAAGGAAAGCCTTGAATATGGTCCCAGTGATTATGTGTTAACAATATATTGATGGGGTGTTGAGTTTTTTCCAACCTATCGCCGAGTTCAATAATGCCGGTGCCAGAATCTAGAATCACATCGTGGCCATTCTCTAGACAAATATAAACACAGGAGGTGTTGCCGCCAAAGATCAGGGTATTCTTACCCGGTGTAGGGGTAGAGCCCCTAACACCGTAGAATTCTATTTTCATAAAATCAGTTACCGCTATAGAAAAAGGTTATTTTAATGTGTAATTGCTAATATCAATATTGTTCTTTTCTGTTGCGTCTGTGTAACACTGACCTGCAACAACAAATGAACTATTGTTGAGTAAGACAATAGACTCTAGCTTTGCTGCATTTGGACAAGTCGATGATTTAAAGTGACCATTATAATCAAATGCATAATCTAAACTGCCATTGGGTTTAATGCGCCCGATCATTTTCTTTTGTTTCAATAAACTATTGTCACTATAGCCAATCACAACAATATTATTATTACTATCGATAACGGCATTGGTCACTCCTGCCTCAGCCCCAAACTCTAGTAGTGCTCTCATATCAAAAAACGCTTTGCCGTCTGTAGAAAAGCTACCATCAAGTACGCCTGAAGTGTTTGATTTAACTATCACAATTTCGGCTGATGAGCCTAAATCATTACCGATCCAGTACAAGTCATTGTTACTATCAAAAAGCAATTGCTCAACACTTTCATCAATACCCGAATTTGTATCAACCGTTACAGCATTATCAAGTGCTCCTGTTGTTAAGTATTTAGCCATTAACAGATCTTTGTCGCCACTAAGGCGATTCCCACCAGCATAAATATTGTCGATAGCATCAATAACAACGGTTATGCAATCATCAGTATTAGCACCAATAACATAGCCAGGCGTACCTAGAGTATTAAATAGCGTAGTATCAAGTAAACCTGTAGCGGTTAATCGTAAAACAAAAGCACTGGTACTGCCGCTTTCAAAATTACCTACGGCAATAAGTCTGCCTTGGCTATCGGCTTTTACTTGATTAAATTGAATATTGGTTGCACTTATTGCCGAGGTGGTATAAATGCCATTACTAGCAAAACTAACATCTAACAGGCCGTTTTGATCAATACGGGCAACAAAGCCATTAGTATCGATACCTTCAGTGACATTGCCATAAATAATAAAATTGCCGCTAGTTAGTTCAAATAGACCTTTAACCGTGGCGCTGGTGCCTATTTTTAATTGCTTATGTCCGTCGCTATCAAACGTAGTGTCTAATTGCCCTGCACTAGTTAGCCTAGTTAAAATGATATGTTGATTGGTTGCATCATCCGCAATTGAAGCAGTTAAGTATTTACCAACTTGCACGCCACTTTGTATTTGGATAATTTCAACAGCACTGTCGTCTGAATATAAACTGGAATGCGTTAAGGTGTTCTTACCATTAACAAAGTCGCCAGCAGTATTTAACAAGCCTCCTGCATCAACAGAGCTTATAATCATGTCCTTATTGCTGCCTGATTCAACATAACCTGGCAACCACATATTTTTGTTACTATCTAAGCTACTTGCTTGGGCATAAGCGTTAGCCCCTGCATAATCGACTATTTGATAACCACCAATGCCGTAACTTGTATCTATTATTCCATTAAGGGTATCGTCGACAGCATCAAGTAAAACACGCGTAGCAAATGGCTGGGAATTACTGCCATCAAATAAGTTACCAGTTAAATACAGGTCATTATCTACGTATTTATAAACGTAACCAGTAAATTCACTAGTGCCATTGCCTGAGACGCCATCAACATCTAATATGGCAATTCCGTTAGTACCAAAACCTGGCACATAAGCGGCGTAACTATCGAGTTCAATAATAAATGCATCTTGATCACCATTAGCTAAAACTGTTGAACCTGCGATATGCGCGGTGTGATCTGTGAGTGTGTCATTTTCACCATCAATATCACCTACTTTGTCATCTGCACCGATCCCACCTACATCATATGTCACTGGAGTACTGTTATTAAATTTCAGATAATTACCATCAGCATTTTTTGGATTAAATATCCAAGCAAAAATATCATAATCGCCATCAGCCGTTAAAACATTACCTGCAACCATAATTTCCAAATTATGCGGGTTATATAACGCGATGCCTTCATCGTCTAGATTGTCACCAGTGACATCTAACATAACATGTGGCGAATATACGACGGGTGCCATTGCAATGGCGTCATACATAATAGAGGTTTGAAAGTTACCATCTTTACCCATGCGAATGATCAATAAATCGTCGTCAGTTAACCCCTTAACTTTACCAACTGCAACTACTGTTTCAATTGTAGTAAATTCATCAGACTGATCGATAGGTAACACAATATCAACTGCATCATTTATGGTTAGCACTTTTTTCTCGGTAGTACAGCGTAAACCATTATCAGCAAAGGTTGTAACTACATCACCTGCACTATCAACTTTCAAAAAGCAAATTTCAGTATAAATACCATCATCCCGATCAATTACAAGGTATAAACCCCCTTCAATCTCGACAATGGCTTTACCGTAATCCTGAGCACCTAAATCAAATGATTTTTTACCATTTGTGCCAAAAGTTGTATCCAGAGTACTATCGTCGTTATAGGCTACTACATAAGCATCTTTATCTACATTATCGATACTGCCAATAAAGTAAACTTTACTACCTACACTTACTGACTTGTTAAGTTGAGGCTGGGTTTTAAATCCAGTTAATTCTAACGAGCCAAAAACCGTGCGACCAAAGCTTGCTTCTTCGGTTATTGCTGCATCTCCAAGTATATCAATGATATCAATGGTAACTGTAACATTGCTAGATTCGGCAATTGGGGTGCCATTGTCAGTAATAGTTACAGTTAAGGCATGTTGGATACTAGTTTCAAAATCTAAAGGATTAATACCTTTTACTGTGATAACTCCGCTTGATGGATCGATTTGAAATAGGCTAATGTCGCCAGAGGTAAGTGAATATATCAGTGGGTCACTCTCTATATCGCTCGCGCTAATTGTGCCAACTACGTCACCATCAGTTGCTCCTTCACTAATGCTAAAAGTATAAGAGTCTAAATCTGGAGTAGGTGCATCGTTTACCGCTTGAATATTGAGCGAGACGGTAACAGTTTCGCTTACGCCGCCTTTACCATCAATCACTTGATAAGTAAAAGTGTCCGCGTCAATTCCATTAATATTAAGGTTAGGAATATATTGGAACGAACCATCACCATTGACCGTTAGAAGGCCATTATTAGTAACACCTGAATCTAACGTTACCGTTAAACTATCGCCGTCAACATCGCTGGCACCAGTTAACAGGTTATTATCATCAGTGGCTAACTTGGTCAAAGTCATATCTTCATCGAAGGTGAAACTCTTCGTATTACTAACAACTACAGGAATATCATTAACAGCATTAACGATTAACGTTACACTCGCCTGTGCAGTGCCACCTTTGCCATCACTAATCTCATAAGTAAAACTGTCTTGACTGAAAAAATCAGCATCAGGTATATAAGTGAATGAACCATCGCTATTCAAGGTTAATGTACCATCACTAACACCCGAAATTGGCGTGGTATTAACGGTTAACACGTCGCCATCAGCATCGGTATCATTACTCAGTAACTGATCACCATCAGTAACAGCTCTAACCCATGTAAAGTCTTCAGCAAAACTATAACTATCATCCAGAGCGACAGGCAAATCATTAACCGCATTAACCGTTAAGGTAACACTTGCTTGTGCCGTGCCACCATTACCGTCGCTTATCTGATAAATAAAGCTGTCCGTGCTATTAAAATTAAGATTAGGCGTGTAATTAAAAGCGCCATCACTATTTAATGATAACGTGCCGTTACTCGTCCCTGACACTAGAGAAACCGTTAAGGTATCGCCATCAGCATCGCTATCATTATTTAATAGGTTATTGGCATCTGTGGCTAAGATACTCAACACAATATCTTCGTTAATACTGAAGGCATCTGAAACGGCTATAGGAAGGTCGTTAACTGCGCTAACAGTTAACGTAACATTACCTTGCGCCTTACCACCATTGCCATCTACAACTTCATAGGTAAAACTGTCTGTGCCATTAAAGTTGAGGCTTGGGATATAACTAAAAGCACCATTGGCACTTAAGGTTAAGCTGCCATTATTAACATTTGAAACGGGAGTTGTATTGATTGATAAACTGTCTCCGTCTGCATCACTCGCACCACTCAGTAAATTATCGATATCACCCACTAACTTAGTTAAATTTGCATCTTCAAGTATCGTGAATATTTTATTTACTATTATTTCAGGTACATCATTCAGTGCAGCAACGGCTAATGTAACACTCGCTTGAGCCGTGCCACCATTACCGTCTGTTATTTGGTATGTAAAGCTATCGATGCCATTAAAATTCAGATTAGGAATATAAGTAAACGAACCATCACTATTAAGCGTTAAACTACCATTAGTAACGTCCGACAATGGCTTAGTATTTACGGTAAAGTTATTGGTATTAACATTGACAACTGGAGTGGTATTAACCGTTAAGGTATCACCCTCAATATCACTATCGTTACTTAACAAGTGGTTATCACTGCTAGCTAAAACTCTTAGCACAGCATCTTCACCTAGACTATATCTGTCATCAACAGCTATTGGTGCATCATTTATAGGTAAAACAGTTAGCATGAGTGTGCCTGAACTAGGCGCATTAATGCTATCCGTTATAGTATAGGTGACGGTGATATCACCAAAAAAGTTTAGCGCTGGCTTGATATCAAGTTTGTCATTTACAATCACTGCTGTGCCATTTTCTAAGTTGACTGAAATGATAGCAAGCACATCGCTTTCTGAATCAGTATCATTTGCCAAAACATCAACCGTGATTTGAGTATCTTCATTCGTTGTAGCTATGTCATTAACCGCTACAGGGACATCATTTAAAGGTATTACCGAGATATTAACATTAGCAGTATTGGTCAGCCCTGTGCCACTGATCACCTGATAAGTAAAACTATCAACCCCATTAAAGTCAGTGTTGGGTAAGTAACTAAAACCGCCATCAGCAGCTAACACTAAACTACCATTTTGCGGAGCACTTACAGGGGTTGTGTTGACAGTTAAATTTGAGTCGTCAAAGTTTACATCATTAATTAATAAGCCATTTGAACTGTCAACATTCAACTCAATATCTTCTTGAGTTTGATAATTATCATCTAAGGCGACCGGTATATCGGCGGTAGGATTAACCTTTATTGTGACAAAAGCCTGTGCAACTAAATCAGCCGAATTTCTTATTTGGTATTGAAATTGATCAACACCAAAAAAGTTACTATTAGGGATATAAGTAAATGTGCCATCTAGTGCTAAATTTAATTGTCCGTGTTGTGGCTGAATAAGTAGCGTTTCTTGTAATTCAAATGGTAAATCATTCGGATCACTATCATTAGCTAAAACACCTAAATTAGCTGAGGTTATCACCAGTGTGTTGTCCTCATTGACGATATAATCATCATTCAGCGCGATAGGTGGTAAAACATTACCGTTAGGTAATATAGTCACGGTTGCCGTAGCCGTGCCACCTTGGCCATCGGTAACTTGATAAACAAACTGGTCATTTTCAGTTAAAACACCAGAAGATTGATAAGAAAAACTGCCATCCGCATTGATTGATACAGTACCAAACTGTGCAGGCGTAATAGGTGTAGTTGATACAGTTAAATCATCACCATCTATATCTGAATCGTTGTTTAATAAGTTGGTGTTATCGGCAACAATGTTGCCATTTACATCAACGCCATAGGTATCATCTACAGCAATAGGGTTGTCATTAACAGATAACACTTCAAAAAAAACAGTGGCTTCTGCCGTTGCACCTTCAGCATCGATAACTCGGTAACTGGCACTATCACTACCATGGAAATTTAACCTCGGTACATAGGTAAAGTTACCGGCGTCATCTTGCGTTAATGTGCCATTAAAAGGCGGTAATAAAATACTGTCGATTATTAATGCTAAGCCTTCAGGATCAAAGTCATTATCCAGAACATTAACAGTTAGGGATTCGTCTTCATTAACTTGATAATTGTCATTGTTTGCCACAGGAGGCAAGTTAGTTATACCGCCAAGTTTAGCTAGGCTATAAGGCACTGACTTCCCACTTTCACCACCATTATCGATACCAGTAACACATATGAGCCTTATTCCCGTCAATAGGCAATAGGGTTTTATTTAGCTGCCGTTAGGCAGCTAATTGTTCATTCAATTCACAAGTTCATCTACTTCGCTATGTCAATTAGCCATTAAACAACG
>NZ_JACGWF010000016.1:0-58439 GCF_014077595.1 Colwellia sp. 6M3
AACAGACGGTTGTCGATTTTTTTACGCAAGTCATGCAAATGGATAATTTTACTTTGCGGCAAGAAGCCTTAGAATGAGGGATAATTCACTTTTATTGGTTAAAAGTGAACCCCGAAACTTGAGTTATAAGCTTCAAGTTTGTCAAAACAGCTATCGTCAGTGCGCAGATAATTCATGTAAACCTCATAGACCTTATTATGATTAATACGTTAAGTTTTTGTTGTCATATTATTCAAGTAATCACCGGCAGTTTAGCTAATTTCTTTAATGGCGCGACCTATACCATCAACGGTTAAAGGAAACATTTTATCGCTAATAATATCTTTGATGATTGAGATAGAGTGATAATAATCCCATTGATTTTCAGGTTGAGGATTTAACCAAGCAACTTTAGTGAAATGAGCTAAAATTTTGCGCATATATTCAAGTCCAGGCTTTTCATTCCAATGCTCAACACTGCCACCAGGTGCAACTATTTCATAAGGCCCCATTGTTGCGTCACCGACAAATATAACTTTGTAATCACTACCAAAGGTTCTAATTATTTCATCTAAATCAACGGTATCATGTCTTCGACGACTATTGTCTTTCCATAAACGTTCGTAAACACAGTTATGAAAATAGAAAAATTCGAGATGTTTAAATTCGGTATGCGCGGCAGAGAATAATTCTTCACAGGTATGAATGTATTCATCCATAGAGCCGCCAATATCAAAAAACATTAACACTTTTACCGAATTATGACGCTCTGGTTCCATATGCACATCGAGCAAACCACCATTTTTCGCTGTTGACCGAATAGTGGTGTTAATATCAAGCTTTTCACTGGCGCCTGTACGAGCAAATTTTCTCAGTTTTTTAAGGGCTAACTTTATATTACGTGTCCCTAGCTCTCTATCTTGATCAAAGTTTTTAAATTCACGTTTATCCCAAACTTTTACGGCGCGGTTATTTCGATTACCGTCTTGCCCAACACGAATACCTTCAGGGTTATAGCCATAAGCTCCAAATGGTGATTTGCCGCCAGTGCCTACCCATTTGCTGCCACCTTCATGCCTCTTTTCCTGCTCAGCAAGACGTTCTTTAAGGGTTTTCATTAATTCGTCTAGGCCACCAAGTGCCTTTAACTCATCTTTTTCAGCTTGACTAAGTTGGTTTTCAAACTTTTTACGTAACCAATCTTCTGGAACAACATGGTCGAAAATATCGATTTTTTGAACACCGTCAAAGTATTCTGCAAATGCGCCATCGAATTTGTCGTAATGTATTTCATCTTTAACCATCACTATTTTAGCTAAATGATAAAACCCTTCTACATCAGCAAAAACAACGCCCTTTTTTAAAACAGCGATAAGATCGAGCAGTTCACGCAGGCTTACTGGTACTTTGTGTTTTCTCAGCGTCAGAAATAAATCTATAAACACCGTTATTACCTATTTCTTCGGCTAATAAAGGCAAGTTTTTCAAGTAACGAAACATCTTGCTCATTTTTAAGTAAGGCACCAAACAAAGGAATAACATCAGACTTTTTATTTATTAAAACGTCTTGTGCAACATCGTCGGCAACTAACAGCTTTAACCAATCAATTAATTCTGACGTTGAAGGCTTTTTCTTAATCCCCTGTAGATCTCTCAGATCAAAAAACACTTCTAAAGTGTGCTTTAACAAATCTTGTTTTACATGAGGATGATGCACAGCAATGATTTGTTCCATTTCAACTTTGGTTGGAAACTTAATGTAATGAAAGAAACAACGACGTAAAAAAGCATCGGGCAGTTCTTTTTCATTATTTGAGGTAATAATAATAATGGGACGTTGTTTTGCTTTAATTACTTGTTGAGTTTCATAAACAAAGAACTCCATTTTATCAAGCTCTTGCAATAAGTCGTTTGGAAACTCTATATCTGCTTTGTCAATTTCATCAATTAACAGTATTGGGCGCTGCTCTTCTTCAAATGCTTGCCAAAGCTTACCTTTAACAATGTAATTTGAAATGTCATTTACTTTTTCATCACCTAGTTGACTATCTCTTAATCGCGACACTGCGTCATACTCGTAAAGCCCTTGCTGTGCTTTGGTAGTAGATTTAATGTGCCATTGGTATAGTTTACAGTTTAATGACTTTGCTAACTCTTCTGCGAGTTGAGTTTTACCCGTTCCAGGCTCACCTTTGATCAACAAGGGTTTTTCTAGGGTAATGGCCGCATTTACTGCTAAACGTAATTCGTCAGATGCGATATAATTTTCTGTACTTTTAAACATGTGCTTACCTATAAATATGATGTCGTTTAATGTTTAGACATCTGTAAAATATTTGAATGATATTAAAGCTATATATCACTATATAATGAGTTACGCCTAGCTTTAGGTTGCCACTTTAATAGCGACAGGCGTACCATTGAATGCTGCATTACCTGTGAGTAAATCAACTCGATTAACATCGGTTAAGTCATTAATACTAACACCGGGTTGAGTCGCTGCTATCGACATATTGGTACCTTTTTGATTATGTCCCCAGCCTTGAGGCATAGTAACAACACCGCGTTGCACATCATCAGTAATAACCGCGTTAATCAATACTTCACCTGATATTGAACTCACGTTTACTAACTGGCCGTTTGAAACGCCTAACTGCTGAGCATCATCAGGGTGAATTTCTAAAGTGCATGGATTCTTACCTTTAACTAAACGAGCAGAGTTTTGCGTCCACGTATTGTGACTTTTAACTAATCGACGGCCAATTAAGTCAAAGGGATAGTTTTTATTTCGCGCAGGTTGTGACATAACGGCATTAAGCCTAACTAAATCATCTACATAAAGTTGCGGTAATAGGTTTATTTTACCATCAGATGTTTTAATACGTTCTGCCGCACATGGCATTAAAGGACCAATATCGATACCGTGAGGGTTATCAATAAGTTTTTGTAAACTAAAGCCTTGCTCACCATAAGGACCTTTTTTTAACTCAACATCTAAGATTATTTCAGGTGTCAAACTTTTTACATGTGCTGGTACTTCTTCGTCAGACATTCTGATGGTTAATTCTTTTAATATTTCATAATCGTTACGCTGGTACTCTTCTCTTTCAAACAATGGCGCTGAATATTTTACGGTATTACGTACAGAAAATGAATTAAAGAAAATGTCATAGTGAGCGTTTTCAACCCCCGTAGTTGCCGGTAAAATAATATTGGCATATTTGGTGGTTTCGTTTAAATAAATATCAACACACACCATATAATCTAGTTCTTGAAATGCTTCGGCTAACTTATGACCACTAGGGCTTGAAAGTACGGGATTACCAGCCACAGTGATCAAACTTTTAATTTGACCTTCACCCGCTGTTTGGATTTCTTCTGCAAGTGCGGCGACAGGAAATTCACCATTAAAAAATGGCAGTTTTCTCACTCGTGAATGGTATTGTCCAAAGGAGCTTTTAAAACCTTTTTTATAATTTCTTAATAGATCGAAAGCCGGTTGAGGAAACATCGCCCCGCCTGCTCGATCAAAATTACCCGTAATTATATTTAGCACATTCGTTAACCACTGACATAAACCGCCGAAGGTTTGTGTTGAAGCTCCCATACGGCTATAACAAACGGCTGAGTTTGCCGACATAAATTCGTCTGCTAAGGTATAAATGTCTTGCGCGGAAATACCTACGAATTCAGCAACGGCATCTGCTGAATATGCTTCTGAAATGGTCTTAAAAACCTCTATATCGTCTATTATCTCTTCTAAGTGGCGTAATTTAACGGCATTTTTCGCGAAAACACGATTGATCAGTGCTAGAAGTAATAAAGCATCTTTTTCCGGACGAATAAACAAATGTTGATCAGCAACTTTTGCGGTATGAGTTCGACGAGGATCTACCACGACCACCTTACCTGAACGCTTTTGGATGGCCTTTAAGCGTCCGATTACATTAGGGGCTGTCATCATACTTCCGTTTGAAACAACAGGGTTACCGCCAATAATTAGCATAAAATCAGTACGGTCAATATCTGGAACAGGAATGAGCATACCTGCGCCAAACATAAAGTTTGAAGCCACATGATGTGGCATTTGGTCAGCTGAAGCAGAACTAAAACGATTAATAGTACCAAGTGACTTCATAAAAGGTTTTAAAAATAATGTATTACCGAGATTATGAGCGTTAGGGTTTCCTAAATATAAGGCTAATGAGTTTTTGCCATGTTTTGCTTGAATGGTTTTAAATTTTTCTGCTATTTCTGTGTAAGCTTCTTCCCACGAAATATCTTCCCAACCGGTTTTAGTTCGTCTAATCGGTGTTTTTAAACGGTCTTTATCTTCGTAAAAATCTTGCAAGGCTGTAGCTTTGGGGCAATTATAACCTTTACTGAATGGGTCATCTTTATCGCCTTTGATAGAAATTATATTTTTATCTTGATACTTAATTTCCAAACCGCACATGGCTTCACAGATATTACAATTGCGGTAATGGGTTTTAATTTCGCTCATAAATATCACCTAAGTTAACAATAACTACATTTTTGAGTACATTGAGAATTAATAACCCAAGCATGTAATATTGATAGTTTACTTGTTATCACGTTAAAGAAGTTTGTTGGAAGTATTTCTGAAGTTAATGCTGTGGCTTAATTTTAGTCATAACGGCTACAGCATTAACTTTTAAACAGATTAAAGCTTAACGATTAGCTTACCTTTGTTCTTACCTGTAAAGAACAAGTTCAAACCTGTTATTGCTGATTCAAGGCCTTGTAAAACGTGTGCACGATGCTTGATTTTACCTTGCATAACATAAGGGGTAAGTTTTTCTAATAACGCCGGAATTTCACCAAAGTGATCAGGCATAGTAAAACCTTGTATAGTCAGACGTTTTTTGATGATATTAATCCAACTTGGAGCCAAATCAGGTATTTCTTTCGAGTAGTCTGCGATCATGCCACAAACAGCAATGCGACCATGCGCATTCATTCTTTGGTATACATGATGTTGAATGGGTCCGCCGGTGTTTTCAAAGTAAACGTCAATACCGCGAGGGGTTAATTCGGCTAATTGTTCGGCTAAATTATCAGTTTTGTAATTTACCGCACCATCAAAACCTAACTCGTTAATTATCCAATCAGCTTTTTCATCACTACCTACAATACCAATAACCGTAAGACCATCAGCTTTCGCCAATTGGCCTACAATTGAGCCAACAGAGCCTGCGGCACCTGAAACCACCAAGGTTTCACCACTTTTAGGTTTACCTATGCTGTATAAACCTTGAGTAGCCGTTAAACCCGGTAATGCGAACACTGAAAGAATGGCTTCATCTGGTAGTGGCGCGGCAACTTTATTTAGACCTGCACCATCAGATAAATAGTACTGTGTCCATCCCATTAAACCCATCACTCTATCGCCAACTTGAAAGCCTTCATGATTACTTTCTACCACTTCGCCGATACCAGAACTGCGCATAACATCGCCAAGAGCAACAGGCGGAATATAGCTCTCGGTATCCGGACTCATCCAACCAAACATGGCGGGATCTAGCGACATATGGTTTTGTTTAACTAAAAATTGACCTTTGCCGATACTGGGTAATTCTTTTTCTACTACTTCAAATAGCTCTGGGCCAATTGGGCCGCCTGTTGGACGGGCTATTAAATTAATTGCAGTATAAGTAGTCATTATTATTCTCATTATAGTTTTAAAGCGATATTAATGGGCTTGTTAACCAAGCCCATTAAATTAGTAAGTAAATGGTTAAATACTTATTGTCGTAATTCTTTTCTTAATACTTTACCGACATTAGTTTTGGGTAGTTCATTCATAAATTCAACAAACTTAGGACGCTTATAGTTGGTAAGCATGGTGTGACAATGATCGAATATATCTTGTTCAGTTAAGTTAGGATCTTTTTTAACAATAAACGCTTTAACTGCTTCACCGGTTGTATCATTTTTAACACCAATAGCGGCGGCTTCTAATACACCTGCATGCATCACAAGCACTTCTTCTATTTCATTAGGAAAAACGTTAAAGCCCGATACTATGATCATGTCTTTTTTACGATCGACAATCGTAAAGAAACCATTTTCATCCATGGTGGCAATATCACCAGTTGCTAACCATCCGTCTTTTAATACTTCATCAGTTGCTTCTTGACGATTGTAATAACCTTTCATAACTTGTGGACCTTTAACCCACATTTCACCAGGTTGTCCTAAAGCAACTTCCTCACCGTCGTCACCAATTAAACGAATATCGGTTGAAGAGGCAGGAATACCAATAGTGCCATTGTAACTTTCTTGATTATAAGGGCTCATAGTAACTAATGGAGCACACTCAGTTAAGCCATAACCTTCTAACAATCGTGTTCCAGTCACTTTTTCCCATAACTCAGCAACAGGACGTTGTACTGACATACCGCCAGCAAAACCAAGTTTTAATGGACTAAAGTCAAGTTTGTCAAAGCCAGGAGTATTTAATAAACCATTAAATAATGTATTAACACCGGTAATGGCCGTAAAAGGATATTTAGATAATTCTTTAACAAAACCAGGCATATCTCGTGGATTAGTAATTAACAAATTAGTACCACCAAATGGAATAAAACACAGGCAGTTCGATGTTAATGCAAAGATATGATAAAGCGGTAAAGCAGTAACCATCATTTCTTTACCCACTTCATAAATATTTTTAGTGGCGGCGTTAGATTGCTCAAGGTTGGCAACCATATTACGATGGGTCAACATTGCGCCTTTAGAGGGGCCAGTAGTACCACCGGTATATTGTAAAAAGGCGAGATCAGTGCCTACAACTTCAACGGGATTAAAATTAAGCGCGGCACCCTTTGCAAGAGCGTCATTGAAAGTTATTGAACGTTTAAAGTGATATGCAGGTACTTGTTTTTTAACGTACTTTAAAGCGAAATTAACTAAGGTGCCCTTAATTTTACTGAGACGATCGCCAACCCCAGTGGTGATAATATGCTCTACGTCAGTTTTTTCAATAACATTTTCAAGTACGTGTGCAAAGTTTTCAAGAATAAGAATGCCTTTGGTACCTGAATTTTTTAATTGATGCTGTAATTCACGCGCAGTGTATAAAGGATTAACATTAACGACCGTTAACCCTGCGATAAGCGCACCAAATAAAGCAACTGGATACTGTAAAAGATTGGGGATCATGATGGCAAATTTATCACCTTTTACCAATCCTAGATCTTGTTGTAAATAAGCAGCAAAATCATTCGCTTGTTGCCCTAGCTCTTGATAAGTAATGCTTGAACCCATGTTGATAAAGGCAATGTTATCTTTATAAAGCTTGGTATATTTTAAAAATAATTCTGCCAAAGATTTATATTTGTCTGGGTTAATTTCGAACTCAACACCAGGCGGGTAACTTTTTTCTAGCCAAATTTTTTCCATTTTTTAATCTCCCCAATCAATTATTTAAAGCATAGCTTTTCATGTTTTATTTCTTATTCTATAGCTAAATAGGTTTTCTATAATACTTCAAACAAACCCGCAGCACCTTGACCACCACCAATGCACATACTGATCACAACATATTTAACACCACGGCGTTTACCTTCAATAAGTGCATGCATTACCATTCTTGTGCCGCTCATACCATATGGATGACCAATTGAAATAGCACCACCATTTACGTTTAATCTATCTTCTGGAATACCTAACTTATCTGCACAATAGATCACTTGCACAGCAAATGCTTCGTTAATTTCCCATAAACCAATATCATCTATCGTTAAATTATTACGCGCTAGCAATTTGGGTATAGCATAAATTGGGCCTATGCCCATTTCATCCGGTTCACACCCTGCCACTGCCATGCCTCGATAAACACCTAAAGGCTTAAGACCACGTTGCTCAGCTAACTCACGTTCCATTAGCACAACAGCCGCTGCACCGTCTGATAACTGTGAAGCATTACCTCCCGTAATGGTTCCGTTTTCTCTAACCGCTTTTAATGATGATAAACCTTCAATATTGGTTGTTGGACGGTTACCTTCATCTTTGGTTAAGGTGACTTCTTGTTTACTAATGTCACCTGTTGCTTTATCCATAACCAATTGCGTGGCTGTAACAGGCACAATTTCATCATCAAACTTATTAGCGGCTTGCGCACTTGCTGTACGTTGCTGAGATTTAAGTGCGTAAGCGTCTTGTACTGCTCTTGAAATATCATAACGTTTAGCAACGACTTCAGCAGTATCTAGCATAGGCATATATATTGCTGGTCGGTAAGCTTTTACACTAGGGTCGACCAATCGATGCATATTCATTTTATCATTTTGCACTAAACTGATTGAGTCACACCCACCCGCAACCATAACCTGAGCGCCATCACATACAATATGATTAGCCGCAACAGCAATTGACATTAAACCTGAAGAACATTGGCGATCTATTGTCATTCCTGCAACTGACACCGGTAATTCTGCAGCCATGGCAACTTGACGGCCAAAATTCATGCCTTGATTACCTTGGGTTAAAGCGGCGCCAAAAATACAATCTTCAATTTCACTGACATCAACTCCCGCACGATTTACTGCTGCTTTTACGGCAACAGCTGCCAATGTTGGAGCTGATAAATCATTAAATGCACCTCGATATGCTTTACCAATCGGTGTGCGTGCAACGGATACTATTACGGCTTCTCTCATGATGTATTTCCTTTTAACTAACTTAATATATTATAATTTACAAAGACATATAAAAACAATTTTGTAACGCGTAACTATTTATTGTGTGATTTCATGAAAGCCATTGCTTTCAAAACAAACTTTTCACCCTGTTTAGCACCAGAATCTAAAGGTACCTGTGTGCTGCTATCTGATATTACTGGCCATTGCTCTCGCACAGTTTCAGGTGATTGTTTGTCGAGCGAAAGAAAACAGCCATCGGTTTCAACAACACTAGCACTTGAGTAACCGCCAGCGCCAGCACATAAAATAAATCGATTAGGTGCTTCATCATCACAAAGTGTTAAAAGGCCTGCGGTAACCGCTTCGGGTGCAAATGCTTGTACAATTTCTGGTGGCATTAAATCTTCTGTCATACGTGTACCTGCTGTTGGTGCAAGTGCGTTGACTCTAACATTATTTTTTGCCCCTTCAAGGACTAAGGTATTCATCAAACCTAATACAGCCATTTTAGCGGCACCGTAATTTGACTGACCAAAGTTACCGTACATGCCACTTGATGACGTTGTCATAACAATACGGCCATAATTTTGTGCACGCATGATTTCCCAAACAGCTTTTGTACAATTAACGGTGCCCATAACATGAACATCCATAACCAATTTAAAATCATCTAATGTCATTTTAGAAAACGATTTATCACGAAGAATACCGGCATTGTTGATAAGAATATCTACACGGCCCCACTTTTCCATCGCTTGATTCACCATGTCTTGCACTTCATCAAAGTTTGCTACGTTAGCGCCATGACTTATCGCTTCACCGCCATTTTCTTCAATTAAACGAACAACTTCTTGAGATGCTACTGACGATGCACCACTGCCATCGCGCGCTCCACCTAAATCATTAACCACAACCTTAGCGCCACGGGCAGCCAGCGCTAATGCATGTGAACGACCTAACCCATTACCCGCACCAGTCACTATGGCGACTTTACCTTCAAAGCTAATTGACATAATACTTCCTGATATTTTATTTAATAAAAATGATATAGATGATTTATCGTTTTACTTCACCATTTGAACAGTGATCCACTCAGCGATTAACGCCGGTGTGTCACAGCCTTCAATTTCAATGGTTACTTGTGTACACAAACGAAATTGCCCCGGCTTTTTCTCTTCAATATGTAAAGTTTTAGCATGTGCTCTTACCCGACTATTTACTTTTACGGGTTGAAGAAACCTGACTTTATCGAAGCCTGCGTTTAAACCCATATAACAACCGTCGATAATGACACTGAAACTGTCTGCAAAATGTGAAAGCATAGATAAGGATAAAAAGCCGTGCGCTATGGTTGAACCAAATGGGGTAGCTTTTGCTTTTTCTTCATCAACATGAATAAATTGATGATCGATCGTACAATCAGCAAACTGATTAATTTGTGTTTGCGTTATGTTATGCCAAGGTGTTGGCTTAGCTTCAAAATCAATGTAATTGGCTATTTCATCTTTATTTATTATTGTTTTTGTCATAGTTAAACTCCATCTAACTGCTTGTTATGTAATGTTTTTATGTAAATTATCTCTACAACTTAACGCTATACGTTGTGCGAATAAATACTCTGCTGCTATGCCGCACAACATAGCCGTTAAAACCAATCTGCTTTCATGTCATAGGTTGTACTATCGGTGTGACATAAAATAGTTGACCATAATGTAATTTCTGGCAGCTCAAAACGGTAAAAATACTGCAACGCTTGAAGTTTACCGTTATAAAAATTTTCATCGGTTTTATGTGGTTTATTTTTAAGCGCTTGACTAGCAACAATGCCCTGTTTTAACCATAACCAAGCGACAATAACGTGACCAAACAATTCAAGGTACTTAACTGAATTAGCTAAGGCCAAATCAATATTTTTGCTCGACATAGCGCCCAAGACAGATTGTGTCGTTTGCTTTAATGTTTCAACAGCTTGGCTAAGCTGAAGCGAAAATTCATCGAGGTTTGTATGCTGTTTAGCTTCCTCAATAGTTTTCATAATTTCAGCTAATGTTGCAGAATATCCTGCCATGTCATGCATCGGTACTTTTCGGGTTAATAAATCTAACGACTGTATGCCTGTAGTACCTTCATGAATAGCATTTAAGCGATTGTCTCGATAAAACAACTCAACAGGATGTTCGTTAATATAACCATGACCGCCAAGTACCTGAATAGCTAAGTCATTTGCTTTTGTGCCATATTCAGATGGCCACGTTTTAATGATGGGGGTCAGAAAGTCTAATAACACATGGGCATGTTCGCGCGCTTCTTTGGTTGGCGCAGTTTTTTCGTCATCACTCAGTTGTGAGCCATAAAGCACTAATGAAAGTGCGCCTTCAGCGTAAGCTTTTTGAGCCAATAACATGCGGCGAACATCGGCGTGTTCAATAATATTAACCATGGCAGAAAGCGGATCTTTACAAGAAGGCAAACGCCCTTGTGGACGATTTTTTGCGTACTCAACCGCATATTGATAGCCTGCAACCGCTAATGTAGCGCCACTGGTACCCACCATAATACGTGCCTCATTCATCATATGAAACATGTACTTAAGTCCTTGGTTCTCTTCACCTACCAGATAACCAATAGCGCCATTTTTTTCACCAAAGCTTAACGCGGTTGACGTTTGAGCACGCCCACCCATTTTGTGAAATAAGCCAGCAAGTGCAACTTCATTTTCTTCACCAATCGTACCATCGTCGTTCACTAGGTATTTAGGCACTACAAACAAAGAAATACCTTTAACGCCTTTGGGTGCACCTTGAACACGTGCGAGTACCAAATGAACGATATTCTCACTTAAGTTATGATCACCCCCTGAGATATAAATTTTATTGCCACTAATGCGATAAGTACCATCTTCAGACATAACGGCTTTTGTAATTAAATCACCAAGGCCCGAGCCACTGCCTGGCTCTGTCATTGCCATAGTGCCCATGAACCGTCCTGAGCGCATGGGTTTAACCCACTTATCAATAAGTTCAGGACTACCGTGGGCTTGAAGAAGATTGGCATTCGCGTTAGTTAACATGTTATAGCCTAAGCCAACCCCACCCGCAGCAGTTAGAAAGGTACTTGCCGCACTGGCAATAATGGGAGGTAATTGCATACCGTTTGATTCATAATCTGCGGTTGCTGAAGAAATACCAGAGGCGATCACTGCTTCAATAGCCGGTTTTAGTTCAGGAATAAGGCTGACATTTTTGCCGTCAAAAGTAGGTTGATGCGTATCAAGCTTCTGCCTTATCGGTAGAAAATGTTTTTCTGCTATCGCTTTTGCCGTATGCATAACTTCATTAAATGTTTGGCGATCGTGATCTTGATAGCGATCTCTTTTTATCAATGCCTCACTGTCAAAAAGCTCGTAGAGCAAAAATTCAAGATCACGTTCATTCATTAAGGTTGCAGACATAAAGTTATATTCTCATTTTTACTTAGCTAAATTATAGCGTGCATTGTTTTGTCATTAATAAAGGGTATTACAGTCTATTATTGAGCGGAAACTCCGCCATCAATTGCGATACATTGACCTGTCATGTAAGTATTAGCTGGCGATAACATCATCAGCATCATAGCGACAATTTCTTTAGGCTCACCTAAACGATGCATAGGTGCGCCTCTACTCATTCTTTTTTGTTGCTCTTCATCCGCAAAATTAGTCACCATAGGCGTTAAGGTAAAAAATGGGCAAATGGCATTAATTCTAATATTATTACGACCATATTCTACAGCGCCAGATTTGGTTAACCCGATAACCGCATGTTTTGCCATAGAATAAGCACTGCCTCGTGCTGCTCCACTAAGACCAGCCATTGAACTAACATTAAGAATGGCACCTTCGCCTTGTTTTAACATTTGTTGAATTTGATAACGCATACCAAATTGCACACCTTTAACATTAATGGCAAATTGGCTGTCCATTATTGACTCGTCGATGTCGTGCAATGGCATAAACTCATGTGCTACTCCGGCGTTATTAACGCCGATATCGACACGTCCATAATTTTTAATGGCCGCATCTACCATGGCTTTACAATCTTCATTTTTTGATACATTGCAGGCAAGTGCTATAACTTCAGCTCCAGTGGATTTAATATCCTGAGCAACTTTTAATACCCCTGATTCATTAACATCACTGATCACAAGCTTCGCGCCACGCTTAGCTAGCTCTTCTGCTAGTAACTTGCCAAAACCTTGTGCTGCGCCAGTGATAACAGCGACTTTGTTAGTAAAATCTAATAGTGGGTCCATGCTTATTCCTTACCTTAAAATTATGCTCTGATACGTTATTATTGTTATAGACTCGAACTTAGCCTGATGACGCTTATGATTCTGCTGAGTTTGATGATTGCTCGATAATACTTAGCGCCATTTGTGCAAGTGGCTCTACAAATGCCCCAACTTTATTGGCATGTTCATTGGATGCATTCCCCTCGGATGCTCTTTTCGCTACACCTTGAACTATCGCAGCCAACCTAAAAAAACTAAACGCTAAGTAAAAGCTCCAGTTTTCTATTTGCTCAATACCCATACGTTTACAATAGTCAGCGACATATTGTTCTTCTGTTGGTATCCCTAAACTTTCCCTATCAACGCCTTTTAAGCCATCAATAGTACCCATACCTTGTGGCATACGTAATTGCATACACTGGTAAGCTAAATCAGAATAAGGATGACCTAAAGTAGATAACTCCCAATCAAGTACCGCAATAACTTCGGGTTTATCTTTGGCAAACATCATGTTGTCTAAACGAAAATCGCCATGAACTAAACACACTTTTCCGTCGTCTTCGGGTAAGTGATTTTCAAGCCACAACATCAACTGATCCATGGCTTTTATTTCTTGTAACTCTGTTGAGCGATATTGCGAAGTCCAGCGACCAAATTGGCGTTCAAAATAATTGCCCGCTTTTCCGTAGTCTTGAAGCCCTACAGCATTAATATCAACACTGTGAAGCGCGACTAATGATTTATTCATCGCATCGTACATTTGGCAACGAACGGTATTACTGGTAATTTCAGCTAATGAAGCGCTCCAATAAACAATGCCGTCACAAAACTCCATCAAGTAAAACATTGACCCAATAATGCTGGTGTCTCGACACAGGTGATACACCTTGGCAACGGCAACGTCTGTCTCTTTTAATGCATCAAGAACTTCATATTCTCTATCAACCGCATGAGCAGACTTTAATAACTTCCCTGCCGGTTGGCTGCGCAGAACATAAGTTCCAGACTGCGCTGTTACTTTAAAAGTTGGATTTGATTGCCCACCACTAAACTTACTCAAGGTCATAGGACCCTTAAATCCTGTTACATGAGATTCAAGATATTGCGTAAGTTTTTCTACATCAAAAGTAACCGTCGCTGTCATACATATTCTCTTTATTTGTTGTCTTTAAGCCAGAGCTTTAATCTTTACCGGTTTTAACGTTAGGTAGATTTTTTAACTAAGTCTCGACCCAGTTGCATCATGTGTACTTGATCTGGCCCATCTGCTAAGCGCAAAGTTCTTTGACCAGCATAGGCATGTGCTAAGAAAGTATCTTGGCTGACACCAAGCGCGCCATGACATTGTATTGCGCGATCGATAACATCGAGTGACATATTGGGTGCAACAATCTTGATCATGGCAATAATATCTTTTGCAGCTTTATTACCTTCAAGATCCATTTTTTGCGCCGCTTTTAAAGTCATTAAACGTGCTTGTTCAATTTGGCAAGCAGAAATGGCAATGTCTTCACGCACCGATTGCTGTTTAATCATGGGTCGACCAAAGACAATACGTTCATTAACACGCTTACACATTAAATCTAAAGCACGCTGTGCAATACCGATAGAACGCATACAATGGTGGATACGTCCTGGTCCTAAGCGACCTTGGGCGATTTCAAATCCTTTACCTTCACCAACAATAATATTTTCTACTGGTACGCGAACATTTTCGAAAGTAATTTCTGCATGCCCTTCTGGAGAGTCGTTATAACCAAAGACTTGCATCGGTCGCACTATGGTTACACCAGGAGTTTTCATGGGTACTAATACTTGTGATTGTTGAATATATCGGTTGCTATTGCCTGGATCGGTTTTACCCATCACGATCATAATTTCACATTGTTTACGACACGCACCGCTGATATAAAACTTACGACCGTTAATAACATATTCGTCACCGTCGCGTTCTATACGCATTTCAATGTTAGTGGCATCACTTGAGGCTACTTCTGGCTCTGTCATGGCAAATGCGGAGCGAATTTTTCCTTCTAACAAAGGCTCTAACCATTGTTTCTTTTGCGTTTCGTTACCATATTTGGCTAATACTTCCATATTGCCAGTATCAGGTGCGGCGCAGTTAAATACTTCAGGTGCCCACATAATTTTGCCCATTAACTCTGCTAATGGGGCATATTCTAAATTGGTTAAGCCAGCACTATATTTACCGTAACTTACAGGCAAAAATAAGTTCCATAAACCTTGTGCTTTAGCCTTGGCCTTAAGTTCTTCCATTAATGGAGGCGTAGACCATGGATTTTCGGCGACTTGTTCATGCATTAGTGCTTCAACGGGATAAACATGCTCGTCCATAAACACAGTTACACGAGCAATTAATTCTTTTACTTTGTCGCTATATTCAAAATCCATGGGGGGATCCTTATATTTATTAATGACATTTAATATGTCAATTTATGTTAATACTTTTAATTCTAGATAATTGATTTATATAAACTATATGCTGAAACAATTAGCTCAGCTTCATCAATGCATCTTTATTAAATGGCGATATTTCGTCTTCTTTATTACTTTGAATTTTGTTGACCCACTCAGGATCCACTAACAAAGCTCGGCCAATAGCAACTAGGTCAAATTCATCATTATTCAAACGCGTTAATAAACCTTCGATACCGGTAGGGTTTGATGTGCCTCCAAGATCAGCACTACCTTCACCGGTAAAGTCACTATCTAATCCAACACTGCCAACCGTGATAACAGGTTTATTGGTGAGTTTTTTTGTCCAACCAGCAAGGTTAAGATCTGAGCCTTCAAATTCAGGTAACCAAAAACGGCGGGTACTGGCATGAAAGACATCAACACCAGCATTACTTAATAGTGTTAAAAATGTTGCTAACTCTTCAGGTGTTTGGCAAAGCTTGGCGTTGTAGTCTTGCTGCTTCCATTGTGAAAATCTAAAAATTATTGGAAAGTCTTCACCGACAGCAACGCGAATAGCTTCTACTATTTCAACAGCGAATTGCGCTCTGTTTTCTAATGAGCCACCATATTTATCGCTACGTTGATTTGTGCCTTCCCAAAAGAACTGATCCACTAAATAACCGTGGGCACCATGCACTTCAATAGCATCAAATCCGATAGCCTTAGCATCTGACGCCGCTTGCGCAAACGAGGCAACGACTTCGTCAATATCAGCTTGGCTCATAGCGACACCATTAGGGGATCCTGGTTTATACAAACCCGATGGACTATAAGCGGGTATAGTTTTATCTGGACCAATACCTTCTTTTCGTACTGAACCTACATGCCATAGCTGTGGTGCAATTTTGCCACCGGCTGCATGAACTTCATCAACCACAGTTTTCCAACCTGCTAGTGCTTCTTCGCCAAAAATGGCTGGAACACGTTCGTAACCATTAGCGGCTTTATGCGAGATAAATGTGCCTTCAGTGATGATTAGACCGACATTACCTTCTGCTCTTCGACGATAATATTTAGCTACATCTGCTGTAGGGATATAATTTGGTGAAAACGTACGTGTCATAGGCGCCATAACGGTACGATTTTTTAATGTTAATCCACCTGTAGAGAATGACTGAAAAAGTTTTGCTGTTGCTGCGTTATTGTTACTCATAATTGTTCCTGAACTCTTATATATACTGATTTGCTATACCACGGGTACAACAATTAACCGATTAAATAGCCGCCATCAACATTAATGGCCGTACCTGTGGTGTAGCTCGAAGCATTAGACACCAAATACAAAACTGTGCCTGCCATTTCTTCAGGTTGAGCTACACGGTTCATCGGAACATGTTGTAGCAATTGATTAAGTATTTTAGGATTATTAACTAACGTTGAGGCAAATTTAGTATCTGTGCCACCAGGCAGTAATGCGTTAACCCGAATATTAAATTGCGCACATTCTTTAGCAAAGGTTTTAGTCATGGAGATAACAGCAGCTTTAGTTATCGAATAAATACCTTGATAATCGCCAGGTATAACACCATTGATAGATGCAACATTAACGATTGCGCCACCTGCATTTTTCTTCATTAATTTAGCGCCCAAAGTCGACATGAAAAAGTAACCGCGAATATTAACGTCGACTGTTTTTTGAAATGCGGATAAATCAGTATCAAGTACATGACCAAAATAGGGATTTGCTGCCGCATTGTTGACTAAAATATCTAACTTACCGTGCTCTGATGAGATTTGTTCAAAAATAGCTTCTATTTGATCTAGCTCGCCAATATGACATGCAATAGCTTGTGCACTGCCACCTTCGGCAATTATCTGCTCAACAATAGCCTGGCAACCTTCAACTTTACGACTAGATACAATAACGTGGGCGCCGTTTTGCGCGAGTAATTTTGCTATATGCTCGCCAATGCCTCTGCTTGCGCCAGTAACTAAAGCAACTTTGCCCGTTAAATCGAATAAATTGGTACTCATATCTATCTTCCTATTTATAAATTTCTTGTGATCTATGTTTATCTAAACGTTACCCAGTCTGCACCCGCTTGGGTTAAATGAGCATAATTATTTAAATAATCAAGAGTGAGTTTATTTTTTGAATAAAATAATTTAGTTACGCCTGTATTACGTAATTGTTGAATAACTGCGAGTGTATTTTCATCTGATAGGCCGAGAATGTGCTGAACAAGTACCGAGATAGTGCCACCTGATGTAAAGATACAAATATTTTTAGCTGGGTTAAGATTCTCAGCGTTTTTTTTAATAAAGAGTTCTTGGTGCACAACATCTTGTAGCGCAGCAATGCACCGCTTTTTAAATTGTGACCAGCTTTCAATGTAATCACTATCATACTTACCGCTAACCCAACGTTTAAGCGCAAGTGAAAACTCTTTTTGGAATATTTTATTAGCGTCAGGTTGTTGATTGTATTTAGCGGCAATGGAAGCAAAATCTTTCCACTGGGCATCATATCGCGTTAGCATATCGACATGATTAAATTCATTAAATCCAGAATGTAAAACCGTAGAAGGATGATTGCCTTGATAACCTTGTAAGAAATTTTTCAGTGTTTGCTCATGGCGCAGTAAGTCACCAGTAAAAACTTTATTAGGTGCTGACATTGCTTGCCAAAATTTACCCAATAACTCAGATTGACTAATACCTTTAGCAGAAAGTTGATCATAATCAGCTTTACCAAACGATGCTTGCCCGTGACGAATAAGATAAATAGCTGACATAAGACTAATCCATCGCCATAGATAATGGAGGATTAGTAAATGTAATAAACTTAACTACTTTCATTTGCGATTCTCCAACATGCATAACATGATTTAAAGAAATGATGTGATGAACTAACATCAGCCTATAAACCCATGTTAATCGCACCCTATAAATTAAACAAATGAATAGTTGTTATAACTTGTTATTCAAATTACGAATAATGTCATGTAGATTTTTAGTTGATGATTGCTCACTTTAGATAAGATTCAGGTACATAAACTTGAATATTAAATAAAACATAAAGTGATTTATTGTTTGAACTTTATTGATGTTATTGCTATTTACTTTGTATGTTAACAACAGCCTTGCTAGGCAATGTAATACAATAAAGCAAGACTGTTGCTAAAAAATCAACACTAACTTATGTTGATAAAAGATGACTTAAAGGTTTATATGTAAACCTATTATTTCCATACTTTCAGTTAAAATTCATATGATAGTGTTGCACCAAATGTACGTGGCTGATTTGGGTACGCATTAAAGCTACCTGCTTGAATAGGTGGCGGGAACGCTGATAAGTAGTATTCATCATTATTTAAATTTCGTACCCACACCTGTAGGTGAACTCCATTTACAAAATTCAAACCTGCACTAGCATTTAAAGTACTGACTTCACGCGTTAAAGACTCTGGTACGTTCTCAACGAGATGTACCTCACTCTCATATAAATAGTCTGTTCTTACATAGCCATATGCACCATTTTCAAGTTCATAACTATAAGTAATCCCGGCAGTTATGCTTTGTTCATGAATACCCGCTGGTTTTTCACCTGACAGATCTACTGGGCCAGTTAGTCCTGATGCGCCTTCAAAAGCGTCATAAACAGGGTCAAGAAATGTTCCTGCTAATGTAAATGACCAATTTTCTGTCGGGTTATAAGCCGCGTCAAATTCAAGTCCTTTAGTGCTTTGTTTACCCGCATTAGCTAACACATAGCCCGTACCAATGAATATTGAGGACTGAAAGCCTTCAATAGTTTGATCAAACAAAGTAATGTTAAATGCCCCTTTTTTGTATCGAGCTTTTAAACCTAATTCATAAACCTTTGACTCTTCAGGGGATGCATAACGTCCACCATAATTTTGATTTGCCATCGCAATACCTGCCGCATCTATACCTGACTGATCTCTGGCAAACGGGTTACTATTTCTAGATAAGTTCCACGATGATGCTTTAAAACCAGTTGCTGCAGATGCAAAAACATTTATATTATCGTTCACTTCATAAGCTAAGCGCATTGACCAAGTTGTTTTACTGTCATCTGTTCGGTGCTGCTCAACGGCATTCGGTAAATTCAACATGGGTGGTAAAAACTGTAAACTTTTTAATGTTGGAATGGCAGGCGCTAAGGTAGGTATAAATGGTAAAGGAACGTTGAATACGGTTAAATCTGTGTCTAAATTAATACCCGAAAGTACATCACTATTTATTTGGTTTATTGATAATTCTTTTTCATCTTTGGTAAAGCTAACACCAAAAATAGCCGTTAGTTCATCTGAAATATGATAATCAAAGTTTGCAAAGATAGAATAGGCATCATTTTCTTGCTTAAATTCTGAATTGACTGATGATTTATTTGAAAAAAAAGTGCCAGGCTCAAGTCCATATACCCCTTCAACTCCCCCTAATAACCCAGCGGCTCCACCAGCTGCCATTAAAACATCAAAATAATTTCTGATATCGTTGCCATAAAATAAGGTATCACCAGTTTCTACATCTTCTTTGAAAATATAGGCACCTACCATCCATTCTAGCCTCTGAGTAGCCGTCGACGTTAAACGAAACTCCTGTGTTGTGGTATCAATTTCGGTATGACCACCTTCTTGAAGTATATCTAAAGACGTATAATCTACGTCATTGTAAAAATTTGAATCGTTGCTACGTATTGCTGTAATAGACGTAAAAGTATAACGGTCAAAATCGACATCAACTTGTAATGATACCCCACCATCTTCAACTTGATTACTCGGGTCAATATTAAGTGATGATTGATAAGAGAAAGGGTTAGTATCTTCTAAAACAATGCCTCCTAACGCACGTACTGCGCCAGTTGTTGGTCCGTTTATAACATCAGCAACAGTACAACAAGCTTCATCGATTTCGCTGTAATCAGCAATAAATCGTAGTGTTATATTATCGGTTGGTTCGTATAATGCTTGCCCACGTATATTCCAACGGTCACGATTGTTAATTTCATTTAACCCGACAACGCTGTCGGTATATCCATCTCGTTTGTTATAACCACCCGACAGGCTGATAGCTAACTCGTCTGTTATACCATTTGTAATATAACCTTTCGCTAATTGTTGATTATAGTTTCCAATGCCAAGCTCTACTTTACCTTGCAAATCATGAGAGGGAGCTAATGTACGAACACTAATCACACCTGCTGAAGCATTTTTACCAAATAAGGTGCTTTGTGGACCACTGAGTACTTCTATTTGTTGTAAACGTGGTAAATCACCAATTTGAGCCGCAGCGCGTGATCGATAAACGCCATCAATAAAAACCCCTACTGACGGTTCAATACCGGTATTATTAGTGCCGTTACCAAAACCACGAATTGAAAAGTTAGTGTTAGTTGAACGTTGTAAAGGGGTAACTCTTAATGTTGGCACCAACGTTTGTAAGTCATTAATATCTAATATTTTTGCTTGTTCAATAGCTTGGCTACTCACAACGGTAACAGCAACAGGTGACTCCTGTAGACCCTTCAGTCGCTTAGATGCTGTGATCATAATCCTTTCTACATCTTCACTATCATCTTTTGCAGGTATGTTTGTTTGTTCAGCGTTAGCACTGATTGCACTGATCATTGCTGAAACGAGTATTGTTTTTTTAAAATACTTTGTTGTTAATCTTTGTTTCATCTTGAATCCCCAGTATTACTTTAAATACCTATATTTAGATATTTAATGTATTTCATCCTGCTCAAATACATTGTTTGAGCATGAATTATTATTAAATCCGATTTAGCCTTAATGAATAAACCGTACTTATGCACCATACATAAAATACTCATGGTGCGTGCAGCACATTTTTTGTACTACTTTATATGCTAGTGTAGAAATTAAATTAAACAAATGAATAGATTTAATAATGTATTATTCTTATTATGCATACTGTAACTTGCTGGGCTCAATGATAATTGATCAATAAAGTGGAGATAGTATGAAGGTAGACTTAAATTTATTTGTGGTATTTGAAGCCATTTATTGTGAAGGTAATATTACTAAAGCGGCATCAGCTTTAAACTTATCACAGCCTGCAGTGAGTCACTCTTTAAGCAAACTTCGCCATAATTTTGATGATGCTTTATTTATTCGTCAAGGTAATGAAATGCGCCCAACGCCTGTAGCAAACAATGTTATTGCCGACGTTAGAGAAGCATTACAGCAATTAAAAGTCTGTTTGGCGCAATCTCGACAATTTGAACCTTTAGTCTCTAGAAATAACTTTAATATATCTCTTCATGGTGGATTAGAGGCATCATTTTTACCGCCACTGATGCAACGAATAAAGAAAGAAGCCCCTTTAATCAATTTACAAAGTAGCCGACGCGTTAATCGCAGCGAATTAGAAAATAAACTAGCCAGTGGTGATATTGATTTAGCGATAGACACTTTAGTCCCCGTTAGTGACAATATTTTACATACACAATTAGATCAAAATAAACTGGTTGTTCTAGTACGTAAGAACCACCCTATTGTAAAGTCTGTACTTGATTTAGATACCTATCTATCCCAAGATCATGTTTTAGTTTCATCTCGCACAATCGGGCCAAGTATAGAAGATTTTGAGTTAGGTCGATTGGGTTTACAGCGAAAGATTGGTCTTAGGTGTCAACATGCATTTTCTGCTTGCCAAGTAATTGCTCAGAACAACATGTTATTAACACTGATTGAAACAACAGCGAAGATGTATAGTGAAGTGCTTGATTTAGTTATATTTCCTTTACCTGTAAGCTTGCACGATATTGACGTTCATTTATATTGGCATAACAATGTTGACTTTGATCCAGCGAACAAATGGCTCAGAAATCAAATTATTCAAACAACTTCAAATACATAAGTTAACGTTAAGTATTATTTTTAGGTAAATAGTTTTGGCTTTATTTTTAGCTGGAGTTAACTTTTATTCATCAGGGTGAAACCATATTTCAATTTCATCTGTTACGACTTCAAATTTAGCACTGTGCACTACATTTGCGGGTACATGATACCACTGCCCAACTTTTATATACTGAGTTTCACCTTGCATAGTCAACTGTAATTCGCCACGCGTTATCACACCATAGTTATCCGTGTCGTGTTGATGAGGTGGTATTTCTGTTCCTGCTGGGTAAGAGGCAAAAAGCACATCACTGCCATTTGCCGCTAATTTATATGCGTCAAATCTGCCGTCAAATAGTGGAAGTGTTTTTATCTTGCTTGGATATTCGCCTGCCATTAGCTTTCCTATACTGTTTCTTTAAAAGATATAATGTGCAATTTAAAGCGTTATATTCAAGCTTTATTTAGTACAACAGACAATATAGTAAGGTGGTTTTTTGAAAGGAGACTCATCGTAATACTACTGCAATTTACTCCATTTATTAATAATAGCGTCTAACTCACCAGATTTTTTTAGCTCGCTAATTGCGTCATCAATCATGTATACCGTTTTAGGGTCTACTGAATGTTTACTAAACATGAAGTGAATACCTGATTGATAAATAGTTATTTTATGCTGCTCAAATTCACCGTTCATTTGATATTTGTTTGAGAACGCTGTAATGGTGGCTGGGTCAACTAAAAAACCATCAATATGACCTTGCATCAGTAATGTTACATTTTCTTCAATATCAACAACTTCAATGATATGCTCTTGAAAATGAGTGGTTTTCATTAATTCTTTGTACGCTTCTCCATAATAATATCCACTCTCGACCCCTATCATATAATCACTATTTATAAGATCAGATAAAGTGTCTAATTTAATCGCTTTAGTTTGGCCACTTCTGACATATAGATTAACTGTTTCTTGCCTATAAGCTTGTGTAAACATAGCATAGTGTAACCTTTCTTCACTATATGACGCGCCCATAGCAACATCCAATTCACCTAATTTTATATAGTGTAGATGTCGTTTCCACGGTAATTCAGTATAAGCTGTTTCATAACCAACTTTAGCCAAAATAGTATTAAAAATTTCAAAATCTAAACCCACGAGATCTTGTTGACTAGTTCGATATTGATATGGGTACCAGAGTTCCCAACCGACCTGTAACTCTTTAGCATTGGCAGTAATGTTGATAATAAGTACAAAAATGATAAATAAGTTTTTCATGTTATGCCTTTCATACCTTGTTCATTACCGACTTAGCTAATAGTAGACCTTATAAATTTGAAGGTTTTAATTTTAGCACCAATGCAGGGTCTAACCTCATGTTGAACCAGTTAACTCGCCAATCTAAATGTGGTCCTGTTGCTCTGCCACTTGCGCCTACTGCTGCGATTAGTTCACCTTGCTTAACATCATCACCTTCTTTAACGTATGAATCGCTTAAGTGTAAAAATGTTGAAGTAACGCCGTGTCCATGATCAATAATCATAGTACCACCCGAGTAAAACATGTCAGCTACATACATTAATATTTTACCGTCTGCAGGAGATTTTACCGGATCGCCTTTTTTACCCGCATAATCTAAACCATAATGTGGTGTTTTAGGTACACCATTATAATAACGTTGACTACCATATACACCGGTAATTATGCCATCAATAGGCGCGATAAAGCCTTGAGAAAATGCCGTTAAATCGCTATCAACCTGGCGCGCAGCTCTAATTTTTTTATTATCTTCCCCAACTCGGCTGATGGCTTTTTTGTTGGGGTTCATAATTTTTTTCGAAATACCATTCACACGTTGAATGTTATAATTTCGCTTTAAAGGTTTTAGTAAACGCTTTTCAGTTTCACCACTTGGGCTTATGATCAATAACTCACTGTTATTTTTCTCATCTCGGCTAAAACCCAAAGCATAGTCGCCCTGCTTAGAAACCTTAATTTTATTTCCATTTAACGTTACTGTGTTTTCTGGCTTCGTTTTACCCACAATCAGTGAACCTTGAAAAAAAGGTTCACTTGATACGGTTTCTGCTTGTGTTGATACAACATTTGCAAATAACAAACCAGATACAATATACAGCTTTAATAAAATTGTTCTGTGTTTACCCATGAGCAATGGCACCTTTTGCAACACCTTCAAATGCAACAACTTTAAACTCATCATTAGGTGATTGCTTTTTAAGTTGTCGAACAATAAAATCAGCAAGTAACTCCACCGTTGAATCGCAATCAACCACATCTAATATGTTACTTGGTACCGCAATATCAAATCGGCCTTGCGGTGCATAGTAAGAAAATAATTGGTGATCGGGTGTCAAATTAGCGATAGCTACTTCAGATAACTCTAAATCACTTAGCGCTATACGATCAGCTTCACTGGCAAGGTAAATATCTTGCCAACGTAAACTCCACACTTCTTCAAGTGCTGATGAACGTTTACCATTTTTATAGATATGAATTTTAGAGCGATGGCCATGGGCAATGCGCTGACAATTACCGTCATGCAATTTCAAGCCATGGGTATAATGATAGTAGGCACCATCAATAACTTCTGGTCTTAAATTTAGCGTTAAGCCTTGAACATTTTTAGGTAAATGCGTAAGAATGATGGTCGTTAAATATGCGGTAACTGACTCTATATCTATTTGCTTAGTGTCTATTTTTGCAAAAGCACAACTAGGTGACTGTAAATAGTACGCACCTTGTTTTGATTCAAAATTTACAAACTCATGACCATCTCTTTGCGTTGATGGCTCTGCATTAATATTATTATCTTGCATTGGCAATAATAGTTTATGATCAACAGCATCATCAATAATGGCTTTGATTTGCTTTTTAACCACGGCAAAATCAAGCACCATGCTCATTTCATTTAAACTGCCATCAAGTAAAACATCTACAATCCAGCTTTCACCCACTATGCCACGTGCACTACAACAATAAGAGAAGTCGATTACGGTTAAATCATTTACAAATAACTGCATTTATTATTATCCCCCTACTATTTCACTTGCCAAGCGATGGTTTCATCTGCACGAATAGGTACAACAACGTCATCACCAAATGCCATGGTTGCCGGTACGTTCCATGCTTGTTTTACTAAGGTTATTTTATCGCTGTTTACCGGTAAGTTATAAAATTTAGGACCGTTCAAGCTGGCAAAACCTTCAAGCTTATCAAGTGCACCGGCTTGTTCGAATGCTTCTGCATAAAGTTCAATAGCGGCATGCGCTGTGTAAGCACCGGCACATCCACATGCTGCTTCTTTAGCACCTTGTGGATGCGGCGCAGAATCTGTACCTAGAAAAAACTTTTCGCTACCACTGGTTGCCGCTTCAATTAAGGCATGTTGATGAGTATTACGCTTCAATATAGGTAAACAGTAGAAATGAGGACGAATACCGCCAACTAACATGTGATTACGGTTAAATAACAAATGATGAACGGTAATGGTTGCCGCAACGTTATCACTGGCTTCTTTAACGAAATCAACCGCATTTTTAGTCGTAATATGTTCTAAAACAATTTTTAATGTTGGATACTTTGCAACTAATGGGCGCAAAATAGTATCAATGAAGATAGCTTCACGATCAAAAATATCAATATCATGATCCGTTACTTCACCATGTACCAATAATGGCATGTTAACTTCTTCCATTGCGGCTAAAACTGGCGCAATGTTATCGACGTTAGTAACACCTGAAGAAGAATTGGTGGTTGCACCTGCTGGATAAAGCTTCGCGGCGTATACAATACCCGATGCTTTAGCGGCTTTAATATCTTCAGCCGTAGTCTTATCCGTTAAGTACAACACCATTAAAGGTTGAAATTGCTTACTCGGATTAGCAGCCATAATACGTTGATGATACTGGGTTGCTAATTCTGCATTAGTTACTGGCGGTACAAGGTTTGGCATTATAATAGCGCGACCAAAGTAGCGACTAATATCAGCAACGGTATTATTTAAGGCTTCACCGTCACGTAAATGTACATGCCAGTCGTCTGGTCTAGTAATGGTTAATGTGCTCATTTTTTTCCTAATTTTTTCATTTGCTATCGCTTAACTTCAGCAATAGGATTTATATATGGTTGATGCCTAACTGAGTAAACGTTAATTATTCGCTTTCTGAATGTTGCGTTTGCTCTAGGCTCGAGTTTTCATTATTTTGCGCTGTAGCTTGGTTTGAATTCGCGCTTTGATTAGCATTACTTTCCATTAATGCTAATAATTGATCTTTTAAATTTGGCGGTACTTTATAAATAGTAATGCTTTCATTAGCGGGGCTATAAACAACATCTTGACCAAAATGGCTACGCTCAAAACTCAAACTAATGCCGTTACCATAGCCTGCATATTTAGTCACTTTATTGACTACAGCTTGGTCATGCGGAAATGACTCTTCAATTGGATATGATTGCTCTTGGCAGAATTTATAAAAGTCTTGTCCACTTTCTTCTGTTTTAATTACATTACCAATTTCTTGCAATGACACATCTTGCGCTGACTCTTTTTGCTCTTTACAGTAACTTAATAGCTCTTTACGCGTTTGTTGCTTTTCATTCGCGTCAAACTGATTAACGGCAACATAGTCTTCAACGGCTTGTACTAAGGTTTGGGTTTGCTCTTTCGAGTTTAGCCCTTCTTCACAACTTAAAAAGTCTAAGAAAAAGTCAGATACTTTTCTGCCCGCACGGCCTTTAATAAATGAAATGTAACGGTTGCCTTCAGCATTATTTTGATAATCGAATAAATCAATTCGAGCCGCTAACTGTAATTTATTGGTATCAAGGTGCTGATCCGCTGAAATATTTAATTCACCATCAACAGAGTAATGTTCAGAAATAGGAATAATAGCCACCAGTAAGTAACGACCGCCCATATATTCATAATGACAAACAATTAAATAGCCCGTTTCAGCTAGGTCATATTTTTCTAATTCATTTTTAAGTAAATTACCGGCTTGGCCACTAAATTGATGAAAAGTTTGCGCATCACTTAAATAACTTTCCATTACATCAACAAATCGGGCACTGTCGCCTTCAGCTGGCATTGATGAAAAATGTCCGTAAGCCTTACTACCTTTACTATTATAAATTTTATGTAGTGCATCAACAAAACTTTCTATTTTGCTACTCGCCGCAACGTTTTCAGGCCCTAACCTGAGTACAACTTCACCTGTTTCTTCTTTTTTTGATAAAAAATGCAGTGTTATATTCGAAATTATTAAGCTCATAGATAAAGGCCAGTATTATATTGTTCGGGCATTTGATAAACTTAAGTCAGTTTATTCAATTACCATTAAGTGTTTAAGATGCCTATTGTATCCAAGTATTCCAACGAACGTGTAGAAAAAATTATTAAAGATTTGCTTGATGTACTCGTCAACGAGTCTGCAACCCCTGATCTAGCGCTGATGTGCTTAGGAAACACCCTAACTGAAATTATTATAAATAATGTTCCTAAAAAGGAACGAGAAGCAATAGTAAACAATTTTACCAACGCATTAAAACAATCTATACAAAATTCTAAATAAAAAGTATAAATAATAAGCGACATTCCTCAACAATAATAAGAGTATTTACGACGCAATGGCTTCATTTGAATCTAAACCCTATAGTAAGCGCCTATTACAGTTAGTTAGTTGGAGCCACTGGTTCACTTTTTTTAATATTATTGCGGCGATATTATTATCGTCAATTTATGTATTTAGTGAATCAATGCCCGAGACTTTATTAGGCCAAACGTATTTAGTTACTACGTGGTTAAGCCATATGGCTTTTCTAACCTTTATGAGTTTTGTACTCATTTTGTTTCCGATCACCTTATTATTTCCTCGCACTCGGTTTATTCGAGTTACCGCTTCCATTATTTTTACCATTGAACTATTACTGCTTTTATTAGATGCCTTTATTTATAATCGTTTAGGTTATCATTTAAATATTTCATCAAGTGCACCAATTCTTGAACTTATTACCAACGAAATTCAACAAAATAGCCGCGTTTTTTGGTTCGTTAGTTTAGTGTTAACCATGGTTATTTTGTCGTTTGAACTTATTACGTCAAACTATGCATGGAAACACTTAAAAGATTTACAAAAAACCATTTTTGCACGCTTTATTGTTATTCCACTTGTTAGCTTTTTCTTTTTTAGTCACATTATTCATATTTGGGCTGATGCTAATCTTGAATATGATGTGTTGCGTCAAGATACCGTTTTACCGTTGACTTATCCGTCTACGGCAAAAACCTTATTAACTAAATATGGCATGTTCGACAGAGTTGATTATATTGCTCGTCGTACTAGCCCGTTAGCCTTTACTGATGCCGTTCCTCAGTACCCGCAATATCAGGGTCAATGCCCGAATAATTCCGCCTTAAAACAATCAGTTTTTATGGTTATTACCGACCAAACCTTACAAGTTGCACAGTTGGATAAAATTAAGCAAAGAGTCAAGCACGGCATACTCTCGCTGGATAACCATGTTGATAACGCGTTACCAAAAGATGCTTGGTTTAATCTGTTTTATAGCTTGCCGAGTATTTATAAAGAATCGTTAATTGAACAACACGCTCAACCATTACTTTTTCAGATTATAGAACAAAAAAATCTTGCTAAATCGTTTACTATTATTGGTGAAGATAACAGTGAAGCGTCAATCATTAACTCAAATGGCTTACTGAATATTACTAATGAATTATTCTCTAGCACAACGAAACTAAATGATATTTCTAGCTTAATTTTTGCTGATAAATTGAATAGCTACTCGCCAGGCTTACACGTATTTTACTTTAAAGGTGACAATAGTTATCAGTATGAATTGTTTTTAGATGCTTTAATGTCAGCACAAAATAAACAGCAAAATGATAATGAAATTAACGATATTCTTTGGATCAGCTCGGTTGGTAACAGCACAATAGATACAAGCTTATCAACTAAACCTGCGTTATTTGTTTTACCTGAAAGTAAGAATACGTTTATTAATAACCTGACAAGCCATATGGATGTACAACCCACCTTAATTAAACGTTGGTTAGGTTGCGATATTGATGAAAAAGGCTATAGCAATGGCACTGACATCAAAGCGTTAACTTATGACCGCATTATTGCGAATACTATGGATAATGGTATTGTTGTTTTTAATAAAGATAAATCAATGTTTGTTGACCAAAATGGTAACTTCCAAAGTTATTCTATTCAGCTTGCCGCGCCTATTACGGCAAAACCTGACTTTCCATTAATGATTGATGGTGTTAATTTTATTAAGCAATTCAGTAAGCAAGCACAAAGTGTTCAATAATTAGTCGCTTAGCTTAACGGTAACGTTTTTTAATTGCATTCGACCCATAAATCATTAATATAGCTCGCATAAGCTTTTATCCCCATTAAGCTTATTATTCGGGGTATAGCGCAGCTTGGTAGCGCGTGCGTCTGGGGGACGTGAGGTCGCAAGTTCGAATCTTGCTACTCCGACCACATTAAGTAATATAAATTAGCCGCTTATAGAGTAAACAAAAACTCTTAAGTGGCTTTTTTGTACCTATTAATATTTAACTAACCTATATCTAACGCATGTCTAACAAAAATCCACTTTTGTTAACTTCAAACCTTAGTGTTATGCATTTAATTATAGAAACCAATTGTATCGTCACTAGTGCCCTATTCTTATGCCGTTAACAATTAATTTTCGGTATATCTCGCCACTTACTGGTAAAGCTCGGGGAAAGAAATTCACGTCGCATATGCCATTTTTCAATGCGGCCCTGCGCTGCTAGCTGTAATGTTTCATTACCGTAACGATTATTTATACCGTCGTAGCAGTGCATTAATTTAGGGTCGTCACTATTTGGCCAGAATAGATCCTGTTGTTGAAACTGGTTATTTTCAAGCTCAATAGCACCTACACCGCAGCGATAGAAATTAACACCACTGGCATAAATACGGTTAAATACCGTTGATATGGCATTGGCAATACTGAGCGTGTTATCAGTTGCAATGCTAAATTCATAAATAATCGATTGATTGTAGTAGTTATCGTCATGAGGTGAACTTGCTGCAAAAATTGCTAGGCGTTTTACCCGAGAATGCTGTTTTCTTAATTTTCGAGCTACAATGACTCCGTGGCTGACCAGTGCTGTTTTTAATTGATGAGTTTCATTAACACGCTGTCCAAAGCTTCTCGTTGAAAAAATTTCTTTTTTGGGTTGTTTTACCTCATCCCAATGAATACAAACAATACCGTTAAGCTCATTAACGGTTCGCTCAACCAGTACGCTAAATTGGCTGCGCATAGCTTTAGGTGACTGATTGGCTAAATCCCACGCGGTAGCAATACCTAATACATTTAAACGTTTGCCTAATCGGCTGCCAATTCCCCATACGTCAGTTACTGTCATTTTTGATAACACGTCTTTGCGTGATGCTATATCGTCAACCACCGCAACCCCGTTATAACCCGGTAACTTTTTAGCCGCATGGTTAGCCGCTTTGGCTAACGTTGGTGTCGAGCCAAATCCTACACCAACGGGTAAGCGTGTTTCTTGCCAAACAGCACGGCGTATGTTGTGACCATATTGCTGCCAATCCATAATAATTTGATTATATTTTTTGAATTGTAAAAATGACTCATCAATCGAGTATACATATTGGTTATCACAGAAACGCCCAATAACATTCATCATTTTTTCGCTCAAATCTGCATATAGCTCGTAATTTGACGAGCGAATAACCACATTATGTTTTGCCAAGAAATGTTTAATTTGAAAGTAAGGTTTAAACTTAGGTATACCTAAACGCCTGCCTATGGGGCAAACAGCGCAAATACAGCCATCGTTATTTGTTAGTACGACTACGGGCCTATTGCGAATTAAAGGGTCAAATACCTTTTCACAAGAGGCATAAAAGGATACCGCATCAACTAACGCATACATGCGCTCAGCTCCCTTGCTGGTCGATGTAATCGTATTGAGCGCGTAACAACGCCTTCTATTTGAAATTCATCTTCTGGGGTAATGTTCACAGGTTTATGCTTGAACGAGGCAGATAATAATCTAGCGTTCTTTTTATCAATAAGTTTGCACGTAAAACAACCGTTGTAGTTAGCAACAATCACGTCTCCGTCTTTTACTGTTTCACCACGGTCGACGAGTAATAAATCACCATCGAAAATACCTAAACCTTGCATTGAGGCCCCCTGTGCTAAACCGATAAACGTTGCATCTGGGTTTGAAATTAAAAGTTGATCAAGTGATAAGCCAAGCTCTTTATATTCAGCTGCAGGAGATTCAAAGCCAGAGATACCGGCCTCAATATAAATCGGAATAACTTTCATAACACACAACCATAACTGTACATTTATACAGTATAATTTATTGCGTAAATTTGAGGAAGCTTTTTATTATATGCAGTTACAAGTGTGTGGATAAATATACTACAACGCACTAGGCGAAGTTACGTTATACCTAATGTGAGTTTAAAAATAATATACAGTGGTTACGCATCAACAACCTCTGTTTCAAAAAATGGTTACATACATAGCTTGTTAGAAGTCAATATAATCGCTAAAATTACGGTATTATATAGCATCTATCATTCGGTAAAAGAAAATGAAATCGATCAATATTATATGGGTGGTGATGTTACTTTCATTATTGTTCAATGCAGCCAACGCAGCAGAAAAGTTAACGGTAGTATTTGGTGGTAAATTAGCGCCTTGGGTTCTATCTGACACGAATGAAGGTATTATTATCGATCTATTAAAAGCAACAATGAAGCCCTTGGGTTATGAAATACAGCCATTGTACCTCCCTTATGCTCGTCGAATTAATGCCTATAAAACAGATGAAGTTGATGTGGTATCTGATATGAATTTAAACACGATCAACGAACACGGTTTAAAAGGTTATCTTTCAGATACTGCCTACGCTTACGAGAACTTTGCTTTTAGCTTACATAAAAATAACTTTGAATTTAACGAATTAAAAGATCTTAAAAACCACAGTTTACTTTCATGGCAAGATGCTGCTATTCATTTAGGTGAAGCATACGCTAATATGGCAAATAACCACTCGAGTTATAGCGAAACATTTGATCAATTAGTACAAGTTAAAATGCTGTTTTTAGAGAAGTTTGACGTAGTACAAATGGATGCGCACATTTTTGATTATTACCGCGTTCAAATAATCAATAACCGCAAAATTAATGCCGCTCAACAAGTCGATCGTTTTGGGCTATTTGGTGCAAGCCCTAATGGCTTTTTATTTAAGTCAGAGGCCTTACGTAATAAGTTTAATACACAATTACGACACCTTAAGGCTACAGGTGAATATCAAAAAATATTTGATCGCTACTTAACGCTCGATAACACAAACGCTGAACAACCAGACAAGGTAAAAGCATTCAATTAATTGCTATTTAAGAGTCTACACAGCTTTAACTCATTGACCTGAAAAAGTCATTTACCCTTGCACCTGCACACATACCTGCACTTAAACTTTAAGAAAGTAAGGTATAGCAACTAAAATTACGCCAACAATAAGCAGCATAGTAACGCTAGACATAAAGTATGGAAATACAAATAAAGCTAGCCCTGTGCAAAGCGGCACAATTGCTTTTTGTTTTCTACCATACATGAAATAACCTATACCAATACCACCAAATAAAACGCTCCAAAGCATTATTGAAGAACTATCCATATAACATCCCTTTTTAAGTTATTAACCAACCTGTAAAGAACCAATAACTATTGTTTTAGTTTATCTAGTCGATTGGTTTGTGTTTTCTATACATAAAAAAAATCCAATACCTAGGTATTGGATTTTTTTGAAGCTGACATTAATTAACCAACATTAATGTTAGTACAACCTTTCATATAAGGTTGTAAAACGGTTGGTACGTTAACGCTACCATCTGCTTGTTGGTAGTTTTCAAGCACCGCTACTAACGTACGACCAACAGCAAGACCAGAGCCATTAAGTGTATGTACAAGTTCTGGCTTATTGCTTTCACTGCTACGATATCTCGCTTGCATTCTACGTGCTTGGAAATCGCCCATATTTGAACAAGAAGAAATTTCACGGTAAGTATTTTGCGCAGGAAGCCATACTTCAATATCAAACGTTTTAGTTGCACTAAAACCAATATCACCCGTACACAACACTACTGTACGATAAGGTAATTCTAATTTTTCAAGAATTTTTTCTGCATGACCCGTTAAGTCCTCTAAAGCTTGAAAAGAGTCTTCTGGCTTAACAATTTGCACCATTTCAACTTTGTCGAATTGATGTTGGCGGATCAAGCCGCGAATGTCTCTACCATAAGAACCTGCTTCACTTCGAAAACACGGTGTATGTGCACACATTTTTATTGGCAAGTCACTTTCTTCGATAATTTCATCGCGCACTAAGTTAGTTAACGGTACTTCAGCGGTTGGAATTAAAGAAAGCTTTTTGTTGTTTAATTCGGTATGGAATAAATCTTCACCAAATTTGGGTAATTGACCCGTACCATATAGAGAGTCATGATTGACTAAGTAAGGTACGTACATTTCTTGGTAGCCGTGCTCTTCGCTATGCACGTCTAACATAAATTGGGCTAATGCACGGTGCAACTTAGCAATTTGACCGCGCATAACGGCGAAACGAGTACCAGCAAGCTTTGCTCCACTTTCAAAGTCTAAGCCTTTGTCTAGTGCCGTAGCAACGTCAACATGGTCTTTTACTTCAAAATCAAATTCACGTGGCGTACCCCAACGTTTAATTTCTACGTTGTCGTCTTCGCTAGCACCGGCTGGTACTGACTCATGAATTAAGTTTGGTATTGCTGAGGCAATAAAATCAATTTTCGCAAGCACTTGAGTTTGTTCTTCTTTTGCCGCTTCTAGCTCATCACCCAGTTTACTCACTTCGGCCAATAAAGGCTGAATATCTTCGCCACGGGCTTTAGCTTGTCCTATAGACTTAGAACGAGTATTTCGCTGGTTTTGTAAGTCTTGCGTATTCATTTGGATAGCTTTACGTTGCTCTTCTAACGCCATTAGTTCTGCGGTGTCTAACGTATATCCACGTTTAGCAAGTTCAGCTGCGGTGTTTTCTATATCTGTTCTAAGTAGTTTTGGATCAAGCATGATATGTCACGTGTTTTCTTTGTTATTTACTTGTTAAAAATAGATACAATATACATGCCTAACGCTGCTGCAAAAATGCATAAGCAAACATTAAGTAAAATGTTTATTGTCGCTTTAAATATGTCACCTTGTTGAATTAATAACAACGTGTCTAATGAGAAGGTTGAGAAAGTGGTAAATGCGCCTAAAAAGCCAATACCAATAAGTGTTCGATAAACACTTACTTCAATCACACCTTGTTCAATTAACCCATAAAGTGCTCCCATGATCAGGGATCCGGAAATATTAACCGCCAACGTAGCAAAAGGGAATCCTTTTCCGAGCCAATTTAAAATTAATTGTGAAATATAAAATCGAAAGCTCGCACCAAAAGCGCCACCTAAGGCAACAAATAGATATAAAGTGAAGTTACTAATAGTGTTAGTCATATCGACGTTGGTCAGATTGTTGGTTTAACTGATTTAAATAATTTAGTTTCTCACGCAGTTGTTTTTCAAGACCACGGTCAGTGGGTTGATAAAGAGTTGTTTGGGCGATTTCTTCTGGAAAGTAATTCTCACCTGCAGCAAAGCCCCCAACTTCATTATGAGCATAGCGATACTCTTCACCATGTCCCAACTCTTTTGTAATGGCACTGGTAGAATTTTTTAAATGCAATGGCACGTCAAGATCACTGGTTTCTTTTGCTAAGGCTTTTGCTTGTGAAAATGCCATATAAACGGCATTACTTTTCGGTGCAAGTGCCATATAGACCGTAGCTTGGGCTATTGCGCGTTCACCTTCGCTTGGGCCAACCCGTTGAAAAGTATCCCAAGCGTTTATTGCTAATTGCATAGCACGAGGGTCAGCATTTCCAATATCTTCACTGGCGATAGCAAGAAGACGTCGTGCAACATAAAGTGCATCGCCGCCACCGGTTAAAATACGTGCATACCAATACAGTGCGGCATCGGGATCTGAGCCTCGAACCGATTTATGAAAAGCACTAATGAGGTCGTAAAAAGCATCACCGCCTTTGTCATAAAGGGCAATTTTATTACCTGCAACTTGAATTAGCTGCTCTTTACTGAGTATTTGTTGGTTTTTTTCAACCTTGGTAATTTCTAAACAATTTTCAAATAAATTTAATAACCTACGTGCATCACCATTGGCTAAAGCAATAAGTTGCTTTTTAGTGGCTTCATCAATAATGATATCAAGTTGAGTGCTGTTTGTTTGATAAGTTATCGCACGAGCAAGTACATTACTTAGGTTAGCTTCGCTGAGTTTTTTTAAAGTATAAACACGGGCACGCGATAAAATAGCCTGATTTAGCTCAAAGGCAGGATTTTCAGTTGTTGCACCAATAAAAATAATGGTGCCGTCTTCAATATGCGGTAAAAATGCATCTTGCTGGCTTTTATTAAATCGATGTACTTCATCAACAAACAGTACCGTCCTTCGTTGTTGATGGGTTGCGCGACTTTTTGCATTTTCAATGGCTTGGCGAATATCTTTAATGCCTGATGTTACTGCAGAAACTCGCTCAATATCGGCATTAGCATGATGTGCAATAATTTCAGCTATGGTAGTTTTTCCAGTGCCTGGCGGCCCCCAGAATATAATAGAGTGTACTTTACCTTGCTCTATAGCCAAGGGTAATGGCATACCTTTAGCTAGTATGTGTTCTTGGCCTTCATAATCTGCGAGCGATCTAGGCCTTAATTTAGCCGCTAAGGGTTTAAAACGGTCATCTTCAGCAAACTCTAGTTCGAGTGAGCCGTTAGCGTTGGTCATCTAAATAAACACCTTCAGGGACGGTAAACTGGAATAAACTCGATTCGGGTTTTGTATTTTTATCTTCAAGGCTAATAACACTAAGCTGCCCTGTTGCGTCTAGAATATTAAACGCTGAAAGTTCAACTTTCTGCGCATTGCCGGTAAAGCTAAGCTCTAAACTTTTAACGCGCGAGTTTTCATTATTTGCCGTGACCAAATAACGATTATTCGTTAACTGGCTTACGGTGTAATCTTGCCATAGTTGCTCATTGTTACTGGTAATTAATAAAATAGGCGTATTGGCTATCGCGCTTTCTAAAGTGTAAACACTGACCTGTTCAACAAAGAGATCATAAAACCATAAATTTTCGCCATCTGATACTATCAATGACTCATCAGGCATTAGGGTCTGCCAATGCACTAAATTAGGCTTGCTGACAGAAAGTGAACCACTGCCTTGTTGTAATTCATTACCTGCTTCATCAAATATGCGTTGAGTAAAATCTGCGCTGAAAAAGTCAATTTTCGCTAATTTGGCCATTAACTCACTTTTGTGATCATTGGCTTTATTCATTACCGATACATCAGCTGAATACTCTGCTGTGCCGTTATCTGTTAGTTTTTTGGTTAAATCTACTGGCTTGGTAATTTTAGTATGATCTGGATTAACCTTTATAGAATGAACATCCAAATTGTCATGACTTACCGCTAAACTAACCGTTGAAAATACCGCACTACATAGCGTTGCAATGGCAACGCTATTTTTTATTAATTTAATCTTAAATAGCATGTTAGTGTTCCTTAATTGGCGGTGGCGCTAACACTTCTCGTGCGCCATTATTACCTGGTCTGCTTACGACACCATGTGATTCCATTTGTTCAACAATACGCGCAGAACGGTTGTAACCAATTCTAAATTTTCTTTGGATGCTAGAAATTGACACTCGACGACTTTCTGTAATAAAAGCTAATGCTTCATCATACAATGTATCTATTTCTTCTTCACTATCGGCATCTGCTTGCTCACCAGGTAGTAAAATATCTTGTTCTGAATCGCCTGAAAGGATCTCTTCAATGTAATTAGGCTCTGCTCTTGATTTCCAATCGTTAACTACTGCGTGAACTTCGTGGTCGTCAACAAAAGCACCATGAACACGAATAGGTACGGCTTCACCAGGCGGTAAATAGAACATATCACCCATGCCCAGTAATTGATCAGCACCTTGTTGATCAAGAATAATACGAGATTCAATACGCGATTGTACTCTCAGTGCCATACGTGTTGGAATGTTGGCTTTTATTAAGCCCGTAATAACATCGGCTGACGGGCGTTGAGTCGCTAAAATCAAGTGAATACCAGCAGCACGCGCTTTTTGAGCAATTCGAGCAATAAGTTCTTCAACTTTTTTACCTACTATCATCATCATGTCAGCAAATTCGTCAACAATAATAACAATCGAAGGTAGCTTTTCTAATGTTGGAGGCGTTTGTGTAAAGGCATCACTTGGTTGCCATAAAGGGTCTATTAAAGGTTCCCCGGCAGCAATGGCTTTAGCCACTTTATCGTTATAACCTTTGAGGTTACGTACGCCAAGTTTAGACATTAATTGATAACGTCGCTCCATTTCTCCAACACACCAACGTAATGCATTCGCCGCTTCTTTCATGTCGGTTACTACTTCAGATAGAAGATGAGGAATACCATCATAAACCGATAATTCTACTTGTTTAGGGTCAATCATTATCATGCGTACATCTTCAGGAGAAGACTTATACAAAATACTGACTATCATGGTATTAACAGCTACAGATTTACCTGAACCGGTAGTACCTGCCACTAATAAATGTGGCATTTTAGCCAAATCAGCAATAACCGGTTGGCCAGAAATATCGCTACCGATAGCCATAGCTAAGTTTGATTTTGAAAGTGCAAATTTTTCACAAGAGATAACATCAGCGAAAAATACGGTTTCGCGATGTTTGTTAGGTAATTCAATACCAATAACTGATTTGCCTTCAATAACTTCAACAACTCGTACGCTTTTAGCCGATAAAGAACGTGCCAAATCTTTTGATAAATTGGTAATTTTACTGGCTTTAACCCCTGGCGCTAAGTTTAGCTCAAAGCGAGTAATAACCGGGCCTGGGAATACACCAACAACTTCAGCCTTGATACCAAATTCCAACAGTTTTGCTTCTACTAAGCTAGACACTAAATCAAGTTGCTCTTGATCAATTGGGTTTTCAACTTTATCTTTTCTGTCTAACAAATCTAATGAAGGCATATCATTATAATTTGGCTCTGCCGGTTTATCTTTGTCTAACTGCTGATAAATTTTATCATGTAGGGTTACAGGCTCTTCAACAACAATTTTTTCAACGGGCTCGAAAGCGGCAGCAATTTCATCATCGCTGACATGCTCTTGCACATTCATGGCAAGCGGCTCCCCCATTAATTCATCTATATCAACATAAGGTTCATTGTCGCGAGAGTTATAAGCGCTGTCATCGATACTCTTGGCAATAAGGCTGTCATGCTTAGCATCACTAATAGCTTCCATAGCGTCTTTGACTTCATCAGACTCTTTTTCAAAAGCTATGTAATGCTCTGGAACATTATCGTTTGAAGTCGCTTTAGTACTATTGAGTTTTTCAGCAGCTTGCTCAATATTTAATGATTGAGCTGTTACTGTTTCTTTTTCTGGGCTTGTACCTAAATGATGTTTAATAACCGCAGGTATAGTTAAGCTATATTCAATAGCATTTATCGCTAACTCCCCTACTTTATCAATAGCATTAAGTAACGAAATGCCGGTTAACAAAACGAAGCCTGACCCACAAAATGTAACAAATAACAGTGTGCTACCAACAAATGACAAATAAGGTATCAGTGAGTTACTGAGTACGTCGCCTAAAATACCACCCGCAGAAAAATAAAAAACGTCGTCAAAATTCATGCTAGCTATCGAGGTTATACCGATATAAAACAAAATAAAGCCAATAAACTTTAAGCCTAATGTTAGGTAATCAAGTCGAATTAACTGGTGATACTTTTGAAATAACAACCAACCTGTTATCGCAATAACAAAAGGTAAGCTATAGGCAATTAACCCAAATAAATTTAGCAGTAAATCAGATAAATATGCGCCAACTGCGCCACCTAAATTTCGGACAGGATTTTGATAACCCGTTTGAGACCAACCGGGATCAGCGGGATCAAAACTAAATAATGCTAGCATGATAAACATAGCAAAAACGCAGGACACTAAAAGTCCGGCTTCGAGCAGGCGTTGAACGCCATTTAACTTTGGAGATGGAGAAGACAAATGCACACTCTTCTGAAAATTATCATTATAATAATGCTAAAATACCAAACATTAGCGATGAATAAAACGTAATACCGAATATTTACCGTGAATAATGGCTTTTAACGCTTTATAGGTAAGTGATTTGAGGATTTAACCTCTTCCATAACGACATAGGTTCTACTTTCACTAACCGCAGGTAACCTTAACAAGGTGTCTCCCAATAGTTCGCGATAAGCGGTCATATCTGCAACACGTGTTTTAAGTAAAAAATCGAAATTTCCTGAAACTAAATGACATTCTTGAATCACGTCTAAGCCATGCACCGCTTTAGAAAAATCGTCAAAAACATCAGGGCTGGTTTTAGTTAGTGTAATTTCTACTATCACTAATAATGCGGCATCCAATTTTCTTGGGTTTAAAATAGCTTGATAACCAACAATAAATTGGTCGTTTTCTAAACGCTTCACCCTTTCAAGACAAGGAGTAGCGCTTAAACCTACTCTTTTAGAAAGTTCAATATTGGATAAACGACCATTTTTTTGTAATTCAAACAAGATATTTTTATCTATTCGATCTATTTTTTTTGTCACTGCAGAATTCATATACAATCCACTAATAAAATAAACATTTACAGGATTATATCCTAACATTGATAGAATAACGACAGGTTAATTCGAGATAAAGTCACTATACTAGTTCCATATTTTACAACAGAGATAGAAACTATGATTATCGGTGTACCTAAAGAAATAAAAAACCACGAGTACCGTATTGGCTTAACTCCTGCTGGTGTTAAAGAGTTAGTTGTTAATGGCCATGACGTTATCGTTGAAAATAATGGTGGTGCAGCAATCGGCTTTGAAAATGAACAATACATCACAGCTGGTGCAAAAATTATTGATTCAGCAGCAGAGATATTTGCTACCGCTGACATGATCATTAAAGTAAAAGAACCACAGCCAATTGAATGTAAAATGCTTCGACCTGGTCAAGTACTTTTTACTTACTTACATTTAGCCCCAGATCCAAAGCAAACAGAACTACTTGTAGCTTCTGGCGCAACTTGTATTGCTTACGAAACGGTTACACAAAATGGCGGTGGTTTACCACTACTAGCACCTATGTCTGAAGTTGCAGGCCGTATGTCAATACAAGCAGGTGCACATGCGCTAGAAAAAGCACAAGGTGGCTTAGGTGCATTGTTAGGTGGTGTTCCAGGTGTTGCTCCAGCAAAAGTACTTATTGTTGGTGGTGGTGTTGTTGGTACGCAAGCAGCTCGTATGGCTGTAGGCATGGGTGCTGACGTTACTATTTTAGATCGTTCATTACCTCGTTTACGTCAGTTAGACACAGAGTTTGATGGTCGTCTTAAAACCGTTTACTCAACGGCTGATGCTATGGACCAACTTATTGTTGAAGCTGATTTAGTTATCGGTGCAGTCTTAATTCCAGGTGCAGCAGCGCCTAAGTTAGTGACAGCTGAACATATTAAAATGATGAAGAAAGGCGCTGTTATTGTTGATGTAGCCATTGACCAAGGCGGCTGTTTTGAAACATCTAAAGCGACTACACATCAAGACCCTACTTATGTAGTTGATGATGTTGTGCATTACTGTGTTGCTAACATGCCAGGTGGTGTTGCAAGAACATCAACAATGGCATTAACCAATGCGACTATGCCATTTACCGTTACACTAGCCAACAAAGGTGCAAAACAAGCATTGCTTGATGACGTACACTTAATGGCCGGTTTAAATGTTTTAGGTGGTAAAATCACTTACAAACCAGTGGCTGATGTACTTGGCTATGATTATGTTGCACCAGAAGTCGCTCTAGCTACTTTATAACTTGTAACATCAAAAAATGTTTAAAGCCGCTTACATAAAGCGGCTTTTGTGTTTTTTAAGTATTTATAATTAGCAGCAACATTACAATTATCTAGGTGCATTTGTAAAAATAGCCTTGCAGTTTTGTCAAAGAAATTATTATTTATAATTATTTCTTTGTTGCTCTCTTGAGATAATCACTTAGAATCCCAACTATTAAGACATTAACATATTTTATTTTTGGAGTAGTTCATGAGCGAAGCAAGACATTGCCCGTTACTCATATTGGGTTCAGGCCCTGCAGGATATACCGCAGCAGTATATGCAGCACGTGCTAACTTAAAACCTGTGATGATCACCGGTTTACAACAAGGTGGTCAATTAACCACAACCACTGAAGTAGAAAACTGGCCTGGTGATGCAGATGACCTTACTGGACCTGCATTAATGGATCGTATGCAAAAGCATGCTGAAAAATTTGAAACTGAAATTATATTCGACCATATCAATGAAGTAGATTTCAGTGAAAAGCCATACAAACTAAAAGGCGACTCAGGTGTTTATACTTGTGATGCGCTTATTATTTGTACTGGTGCATCTGCGATGTACCTTGGTTTACCTTCTGAAGAAGCCTTTATGGGTAAAGGTGTTTCTGCCTGTGCTACTTGTGATGGATTTTTCTATAAAAATCAAAAAGTCGCTGTTGTTGGTGGTGGTAATACCGCTGTAGAAGAAGCTTTATACTTATCAAACATAGCTTCTGAAGTTCATTTAATTCACCGTCGTGATACTTTCCGTTCAGAGAAAATATTAACTAAGCGTTTAATGGACAAAGTAGCTAACGGTAATATCGTATTACACCTTGATCGTACATTAGACGAAGTACTTGGCGATAACATGGGTGTTACTGGTGTTCGCATTAAAGACATGAACTCTGATGCAACAGAAGAATTTGACGTTATGGGTGTGTTTATAGCGATAGGCCATAAACCAAACACTGATATTTTCAAAGATCAATTAGACATGAAAGATGGTTATTTAACCATTCAAAGTGGTACTAATGGTAATGCCACACAAACCAGTGTTGAAGGCATTTATGCGGCTGGAGATGTTGCTGATCATATTTACCGTCAAGCAATTACCTCTGCTGGTGCCGGTTGCATGGCTGCATTAGATGCAGAGCGTTACTTAGACGCAAAAGGTAGTCACTAATCAATGACCCGAGCTATTCCTTGGATTACTTCGAATAGCTCGATTTTCCCTGATTTATCTACCGCTCTTACCGACCCCAACGGCCTACTCGCTTTCGGCGATGACTTATCACCTCAACGAATTTATCAAGCTTATCAAAATGGGATATTCCCATGGTTTAGTGATGGCGAACCTGTCATGTGGTGGAGCCCTGATCCACGTGGCATTATTAATATTTCACAACTTACGATTAATAAAACCTTAAAAAAGGTGCTTAAACGCGAAACCTTTACCGTCACACTTAATAAAGACTTTAATCAAGTTATTGCATTATGTGCTGATGCTCCCTTCCGTCAAGAAGAAACCTGGATTGTTAACCCTATGATAGCTGCTTATAAGTTATTACATGATCAAGGCCGAGCACACTCAATTGAAGTTTGGCATAACGAGCAACTAGTTGGCGGATTATATGGCGTAGCAGTAAATGGTTATTTCTCTGGTGAGTCAATGTTTTACAAAGAGAGCAATGCGTCAAAGATCGCACTTGTGTATTTGGCTAACTTACTTAAATCAATAAATGTTGAATTTATAGATTGCCAAATGCTTAACCCTTTTTTAGCAGGAATGGGTTGTATTGAAGTTTCACGTCAACAATTTTTAAAACAGCAATCACTTGCAAAAACTATAAACCCACCAATAGAATTTTGGCAAACTAGACAGTTATTTTTAGATTAACGCTCTTATTGTTATTCAGCGTTTAAAACTTTAAGTATGAATAACCGTTGAAATTTGTTAATAATGAGTGCTGATATAAAAAAATTTAATCGTGGTGAAAAATTTGAATAAAAATCTTAGTTGGTTAACGGTAATATTAATTGTATTTTATTCAAACTATGCATTTTCTTTCACTACCAATAATATTGAACAAACACTTAATCATCAAATTGCTATTAACCCAAAAGCTGTTTTTTATAAAATAGAGTCTTTATTAGTCGACCCTGAAGTTACCGTTAACTTAAAAGCTAAGTTGATGGTACTTCAATCAGAAATAGCTTACATCATTGACCAACCTGAAAATATTTTAAAATATTCAAAAGCAGCCTTAGCTACTGGTTTATTAACTGATACTTGGCATACCAGAGTACTGATTAGCCAATCTAGAGGGTACTTTCAGCGGGGACAATTCAATGAGTTTTTAGCTACTGCTAATATGGCGGTGATTAAAGCTGAACAATCAAGTTTATCGAATTACAAAATAGCGGCTTTAGTTGAAAGAGCCTATGCGTATAATTTGTTAGGCAATAATGATAAAGCAGTAAAAGATTTAACCCTTGCGATTAAGTATTTAGAATTGATGCCTAATGTTTTTGATAAGGCAACAATTTTAGAAAGATATAGTGCTGTTAATAAACGGCTTGGAAAAATAAAAATTGCGCTTAAATATCAAAATCAAGCTAATGTTATTTATGAAAAAATAGATACACCTCATTACTTATCTATTGGGTATTATAACCTTGCGCGAATATATCAAGAAACTGAAAACTGGCAGGATGCCAGTGTTTGGATGTTAAAATCTTATCGACAAGCTTTAAAAGATAAAAATAAGCTCAATCAGGCTTTTTCATTGTCTAGATTATCAGAATATCAAAATAATTTAGGAAACTTCAAAGAAGCAAAAGAGTATTTAAATGAAGCTATTATTGCCGCAGATTTAAGTGCGTCAGAACGTGTAAAAATTCATGTTCGTAAAAATATGGCAAACATATTAGCTCAAAATAAAGAATTCATAGAGTGTAAAGTCTTACTTATTGAAACCATTGCGCTCGCAGAGACTTATCAGATGCAAAGAGATAAAATTGAATTAATACATATGTTAGCTGAAGCCCACTATAGTCTCGGCGACTTTGAGTCTGCATATCTAACGTTAAAATCGGCTAATTAATAATAAAAATGATCAAAGAATAGCGATTTTTAATCGTCTGATAGAGAAAGGTTTCGAGTAAAACATTCATGAGTACAAATTATAAGCTAGGTATTACTAAATCGTTTCCTTGTAATTATTTACCCGAACAAGAAGAGCGATTATTAATTGCTGTTGACGATGTTTTACATGACCGAGACCATTATGGTTGGCTAATGCAGCAAGGATTTAGACGCAGTGGCAACGATATTTACCGTCCCCATTGTATTGCTTGTCAAGCATGTAAGTCATTACGCGTATTAGTTAACGACTTCATCCCGTCAAAAAGTCAAAAACGTTTATTGAAACGTAATCAGCAATTTACTGTTTTAATAAGTAATGAAGTAAAAGCAAGTTACTACCCTCTTTATGAGAACTATATTAATACCATTCATCATGATGGTAGTATGTTTCCAGCGTCTGAAGAACAGTTCAAAAGCTTTACTCAAAATAATATTACACCGCAATGCTACATTGAAATTTGGCATAACGAAGCTTTAATAAGTGTTGCCGTAACGGATGACATCCCTGATGCTTTATCAGCTGTGTATACGTTTTATGATCCAAACTACAAAAAAGATGGCTTAGGTGTTTATTCTATTCTTAAACAAATAGATATTGCATCACAACAGAAACGACAATTCCTTTACCTCGGTTATCAGATTGAAGAGTGCAGTAAAATGAATTATAAAAACCGTTATACTCCTCATCAAATTTTAGTAGAAAATCAATGGCAAACCGTAAATAAATAACACTATAGCTTTACATTAGGGCTGCAATTCGGCATTATCTGCGCAGCTTTTTATTTACGCACTAATTTAGAGGTTCGGCGCCCAATGGCGAAAGAAGAAAATATTGAAATGCAAGGTACTGTTTTAGATACTTTGCCAAATACTATGTTCCGAGTTGAATTGGAAAATGGTCATGTTGTTACTGCACATATTTCTGGAAAAATGCGCAAAAACTACATTCGTATCTTAACTGGCGACAAAGTTACTGTTGAATTAACACCTTATGACTTATCTAAAGGTCGTATTATCTTCCGTGCTAGATAGAAATTTAAAGTTTTAGTTTTAAAAGCGCTTTAGCTTTCTATTAACAAAGCGTTTTTTTATAACTAAAATTTTTGTTATTGCCAATTTAAAAACAAAAAACCGAGCTAGCTCGGTTTTTTTATGTCTAAAAATTAGTATGAAATTTAAGTCAATTTTTTCAACTGTGTTTATTGATAGTACGAATCAATAAACACATAAATGTGACTTAACATCTATGTGTTTCATGTCAGTCAAAAATTAATGCTCAACTAACTCTTTCTTAGATTCATAGTTAATAACTAATTTATCTTTCTTAACTGCTACTTTAGCTACACCACCCTGTGTTAATTCGCCAAAGAGCAATTCATTGGCTAATGGCTTCTTCAAGTGCTCTTGAATCAATCTCGCCATAGGACGTGCACCCATCGCTTTATCGTAGCCTTTGTTTGCCATCCATTTTTTAGCATCTTTAGTTATTTCTAGCGATACGCCTTTCTCATCAAGTTGTACTTGAAGCTCAACGATGAACTTATCGACAACTTGCTGAATAACTTCATCACCTAAATGATTAAACCAGACAATGTTATCTAAGCGATTTCGAAACTCAGGTGAAAATACCTTGTTAATTTCCTCCATAGCATCAAGACTATTATCTTGTTGTTTAAAGCCAATAGATTGCTTAACAGTGTGCTCTACACCCGCATTAGTGGTTAATACTAAAATAATATTTCTAAAATCGGCTTTACGACCGTTATTATCGGTTAATGTGCCATGATCCATAACTTGTAATAATATGTTGTATACATCTTCATGTGCTTTTTCTATTTCATCAAGAAGTACAACCGCATGTGGGTTTTTAATCACAGCATCAGTTAATAATCCACCTTGCTCATAGCCAACATAACCAGGAGGAGCACCAATCAAACGACTTACGGCATGCTTCTCCATATATTCTGACATGTCATAGCGCAGTAGCTCTACACCAAGTACTTTTGCAAGTTGTTGAGTAACTTCTGTTTTACCAACACCTGTTGGACCTGCGAATATAAATGAACCAATAGGCTTATGTTCATTACCTAAACCTGCTCGAGATAAACGAATAACAGATGATAGTTCGTCAATAGCATGATCTTGACCGAAAACAACAAGTTTTAGATTACGATCGAGCGTTTTTAAACTATCAACTTCTGTCGACGATACTGATTTTTCAGGAATACGTGCCATTTTAGCAACAATATTTTCAATGTCGGTGTTGTTGATTGTTTTTTTACGTTTAGATGCTGCAACCAACTGTTGACGTGCGCCTGCCTCATCAATTACATCAATGGCTTTATCAGGTAAAAATCGGTCATTAATATATTTTGCTGAAAGTTGCGCTGCGGCTCGCAATGCACTATTGGTATATTTAACGCCATGATGACTTTCATATTTTTCTTTTAAGCCATGTAATATTTTAGTGGTGTCATCAACACTCGGCTCAACCACATCAATTTTTTGGAAACGACGAGCTAATGCGCGATCTTTTTCAAAAATACTTTGGTATTCTTGGTACGTTGTTGAACCCATGCAACGCAGTTTACCTGATGATAATAATGGTTTAATCAAATTAGACGCATCTAACATCCCGCCAGACGCAGCACCAGCTCCAATAATGGTATGAATCTCATCAATGAATAGAATGGCATTACCGTCTTGCTCAAGTTCCTTTAACAGTGCTTTAAAGCGCTTTTCAAAATCACCACGGTATTTAGTACCCGCAAGTAAAGCCCCCATATCAAGAGAATAAATGGTCGCATCTTTTAAAAATTCAGGCGCTTTATCTGATACCAGTAAATTTGCTAAGCCTTCAGCTATTGCTGTTTTACCTACACCTGCCTCACCAACAAATAAAGGATTGTTTTTTCTACGGCGACTCAATACTTGTAAAGTTCGTTCTAATTCGTTATCGCGACCAATAAGAGGGTCAATGCCCCCTTTCAAAGCAACTTCATTTAGGTTTGTTGAAAAATTATCAATCGTACGAGGTTCTTCGTCACCAGCAGGTGCTTGCTGATCTTCGTTATTAGCACCTTCTTGGTCAATTTTCGCGATACCATGAGAAATAAAGTTAACAATGTCTAAACGGGTAATGTCAGACTTTTTAAGGAAATAAGCGGCCTGAGACTCTTGTTCACTAAAAATAGCAACGAGGACATTCGCGCCATTAACTTCGCTTTTCCCTGAAGATTGCACATGAAAAACAGCACGTTGTAATACTCGCTGAAAGCCCAGTGTGGGTTGAGTTTCTCGTTCAGCTTCTCCAGCAGGTATAACTGGCGTTGTATCAGCAATAAAAGCTAACAATTCTTTTCTTAAATTCGCGATATCTGCGCCGCATGCTTTTAAAGCATCGATAGAAGAAGGATTGTCTAACAATGCCAACAATAAGTGTTCAACCGTCATAAATTCATGGCGAGACTCTTTAGCCTGACGAAAAGCCATATTTAACGATACTTCTAAATCTTTATTCAGCATAAGATGCTCCAATTAAAATCTTGCGTAATTACGCTTTTTCCATAGTACATTTAAGCGGATGTTCGTTGCTCGTTGCGTAACTCAAGACCTGATCGACTTTAGTTTCTGCTACTTCAGCAGTAAAGGTACCACAACGCCCTTTCCCTTTATAATGAATCGCTAACATAACATCTGTCGCTTGCTCAGCATTCATATTAAAAAATCTACACAGTACATCAATGACAAAGTCCATTGGTGTATAGTCATCATTTAATAGCACAACTGTATACATTGGGGGTTTCTCAAATTTTTCAATAACCTCGTCATCAAGAACAGTTTGGTCGTCTATCAATTCTTTCCATTTACTCATAATTCTATATTAGTCTGTCAGTTAAATTTTGCTTAAGATTTAAAAAAATAATAACTAAAAACTCGAAATATGTGACTTAACACTTGACTATTTTTAATTATTATCTACGATTTACTTTGATGGCTAATTTTTCGTCATCTGTTGTAAATATTGATGCTTTAGATAATGCTTTGAGGAAAGCATACCTAATTACCGATGAATTTAGAAGGATGTTGAAGTATGGCTCACGGTACAGTTAAATGGTTTAATAATGCGAAAGGGTTTGGTTTTATTCGTCCTGAGGATGGTGGTGAAGATATATTTGCACATTATTCAACAATTCAAATGGAAGGATACCGTACGTTAAAAGCAGGACAGGATGTAAATTACGAGCTAAATGCGGGCCCTAAAGGTGATCACGCAGCAAGTATTACGCCATCAGAGATAGAAGCAGATTCTGACAACTAATGTAATAATTTACAGATAGAAAAATAAAAACACAGCAAATTGGCTGTGTTTTTTATGCTTAGTACTTTATAAAAAAATTACAAAACTCGTAAAACTAACTTTTACATGTTTTCAATTATACAATCACCGAACTCAGAACAAGTAACAAGTGTGGCATTGTCCATTAAACGTTCAAAGTCATAAGTAACTGTTTTCGCATTAATAGCACCAGACATACCTTTTAAAAGCAAGTTAGCCGCTTCAGTCCAACCCATATGTCTAAGCATCATTTCAGCAGATAAAATAACAGAGCCTGGGTTCACTTTATTAAGACCTGCATATTTTGGCGCTGTTCCGTGTGTTGCTTCAAAAATGGCTACATCATCATTTAAGTTAGCGCCAGGTGCAATACCAATACCACCAACTTGAGCTGCTAAAGCATCTGACAAATAATCACCGTTTAAATTTAGCGTAGCAATAACACTATATTCTGCTGGGCGTAATAATATTTGTTGTAACATTGCATCAGCAATAACATCTTTGATGATAATTTCTTTACCCGTTTTAGGGTTTTTAAGACTACACCACGGACCACCATTCATTAAGTCAGCGCCGAATTCTTCTCTTGCTAATTCATAGCCCCACTCTTTGAAAGCACCTTCAGTGAATTTCATGATGTTACCTTTGTGCACTAAAGTAACAGATTCACGATCATTATCTATGGCGTACTGAATAGCTTTACGAACTAGTCTTTGTGTACCTTCTTTAGAAACAGGTTTAATACCGATACCACAATTTTCTTGGAAACGAATTTTTGTAACACCCATTTCTTCAGTTAAAAACTTGATCATTTTTTTAGCTTGATCAGTACCTGCTTGATATTCAATCCCAGCATAAATATCTTCAGAGTTTTCTCTAAAAATAACCATATCAACTTCGCTAGGTTTTTTTACCGGGCTCGGCACACCGGTAAACCATTGCACAGGGCGTTGACATACATACAAATCAAGTATTTGTCTTAAGGCAACGTTTAAAGAGCGCATACCACCACCAACAGGTGTTGTAAGTGGACCTTTTATTCCCACTTTATATTCTTTGAACATCGCTAAGGTTTCATCTGGTAACCAAGTTTCTGAATCATACATTTGCGTTGCTTTTTCACCGGCATAAACTTCCATCCAATGAATTTTTCTTTCGCTGCCGTATGCTTTATTTACTGCAGCATCAACAACTTTCATCATAGGTGGTGTTACATCGACACCTATTCCGTCACCTTCAATAAAAGGGATAATAGGGTTATTAGGTACTTTCAACAGACCTTGTTCTGAGGTGATTTTGGCACCAGCACTTGGAATAATTACATGGTTCGACATACGAGATCTCCTAAATTTACTAATAAAAATAGCCGTTTGCTAGTTTCTTTTCCTTTAAACTAATAGAAAAAGTGCAGCGACACTAATACTGAAATCATGATAATTAGTATAACCGTCATGAATGATTAAACCGTTGCTTTAATTCAATTGCAAACTTTTATAGAAAAAAACTCATATCTATTTAAATATCGCTCGCGTTACGGGTTAAATTTAAGACAAAAAAAAGCTAGGCAATTGCCTAGCTTTTGACTGACTTTTTTAATTTAAGATTAAAGCAAGTTTGATAAAATAGTATTAAGCGTTGCACTTGGGCGCATTGCTTTCTCTGCTAATTCAGCATCAGCAAAATAATAACCACCTATATCCATGCTTGGACCTTGAGCACTATTTAACTCTTCTACAATTTTTGCTTCTTGCTTAGTTAATGCTTGAGCAATAGCAACGAAACTTGATTTCAAGGTTTCATCCTTTGTTTGCTCTGCTAGGGCTTGTGCCCAGTACATAGCAAGGTAAAAATGTGAACCACGGTTATCCAATTCGTTAACACGACGTGAAGGCGATTTATTTTCTTGCAAGAACTTAGCTGTTGCTTCGTCCAACGTATCTGCCAACACTTGAGCTTTAGCATTACCTGTATTCACGCTTAAGTGCTCTAAAGAAGCCGCTAAAGCTAAAAACTCACCTAATGAGTCCCAACGTAAGTGGTTTTCTTTTTCGAACTGTTGTACGTGCTTAGGCGCTGAACCACCAGCACCAGTTTCGAATAAACCACCGCCATTCATTAATGGTACAATTGAAAGCATTTTGGCACTGGTACCAAGCTCTAAAATTGGGAATAAATCAGTTAAGTAATCACGTAATACGTTACCTGTTACTGAAATGGTATCTTCGCCTTTAGCAACGCGTGCTAATGTATAATCACAGGCTTCAACTGGAGCCATTATTTGAATGTCTAGGCCAGTTGTGTCGTGATCTGCAAGATAAGTATTAACTTTCTTGATCATTTGCGCATCATGACCACGGTTTGCGTCTAACCAGAATATGGCTGGAACATTCGTTGCTTTAGCGCGTGTTACGGCTAATTTAACCCAATCTTGGATTGGTGCGTCTTTCGCTTGACACATTCTCCAGATATCGCCTTCGCTTACCGCATGTTCTAATAACGTTGTACCGTTATCGTCAACAACTCGCATTGTACCTTCACCAGACATCGTAAATGTTTTGTCATGTGAACCGTACTCTTCTGCTTTTTGTGCCATTAAACCAACATTAGGAACTGAGCCCATTGTTGTTGGGTTAAACGCACCATTTTCACGACAAAAATCGACTACCGCAGAAAATACACCCGCATAGTTACGATCAGGGATCATGAATTTAGTTTCTTTTTGAGTTCCGTCTGGTGCCCACATCATACCTGAAGCACGTAACGCTGCTGGCATAGAAGCATCAATAATAACATCACTTGGTACATGTAAATTTGTGATGCCTTTATCTGAATCAACCATAGCGAGTTCAGGACGTGTCGCGTAAACAGCATTAATGTCTGCTTCAATTTCAGCTTTCTTTGAGGCTGCTAAACGGTCGATTTTAGCGTAAACATCGCCAATACCGTTGTTAGCATCAACACCTAATTGGTTGAAAGTAGCGCCGTGCTTAGCAAAAACATCTTTATAAAACACTTTAACAGCATGACCAAACATTATAGGGTCTGATACTTTCATCATAGTGGCTTTTAAATGTAGAGAAAGTAATACATTTTCAGATTTTGCTTTTTCAGTTTCAGTAGCAAAAAACTCAACCAACGCTTTTTTGCTCATAACTGATGCATCGATAACTTCTAAATCTAAAAGAGGTAAATGCTCTTTTAGTAAAGTAACGTCGCCGTTTTGTGCAACAAATTCAATTTTTACGTTAGTTGCGCCATCAATGGTGACTGATTTCTCGCTACCATAGAAATCACCAGACTGCATATGTGCAACGTGTGATTTAGTCGTAGGTGACCATTTGCCCATAGAATGCGGGTTAGTACGAGCATATTGCTTAACTGAGCCAGGCGCACGACGATCTGAGTTACCTTCACGTAAAACCGGGTTTACCGCTGAGCCAAGCACTTTGGCATAAGTCAGTTTAATTGACTCTTCTGCTTCATTTTGTGGTTCTTCAGGGTAATTAGGTAAGTTATACCCTTTCGCTTGTAATTCTTTTATTGCCGCTTGTAACTGAGGTATAGACGCAGAAATATTAGGTAATTTAATAATATTGGCTTCAGGTGTTTTTGCTAATTCCCCAAGCTCAGCTAAAGCATCTTCAATACGTTGCTCAGGCGTCAAATATTTAGGAAAATTAGATATAATACGACCAGCCAATGAAATATCGCGAGTTTCAACATCAATAGCTGAAGAAGCAGTAAATGCTTTAACGATAGGTAAAAAAGAGTGCGTTGCTAAAGCAGGCGCTTCATCGGTAATTGTATAAATAATTTTTGATGTATCTGTGGTCATTTAAAATCCTTTGCTGATTTGCCATATATCGATAAAATGAATACACATTCATTTACGAATAATTATTCATTTTATCGATAAAAAATATTTTCGCGCGCATAATATAGGAAATCAAGGCGTATTAAAATAGATGAATTATTTTCAAACTAAAATTTACAGAGTCAACTTTCGTGGAATTAAAACAAAAACAAAAACTTACAAGCAAATACAAGCGCAAACCTCAAAAGGTACGACCAGTTGATTTCAAAGCCGAAATTGTACTTTTCAATAAACCCTTTGATGTTTTATGCCAATTTACCGATGATCAAAACCGAAAAACCTTAAAGGATTATGTTCATGTAAAAGATGTTTATGCTGCTGGTCGACTAGATAGAGACAGTGAAGGACTACTCTTATTAACTAATGACGGAAAACTTCAACATAAACTCGCAAACCCTAGCCAAAAAACGAATAAAACATATTGGGTTCAAGTTGAAGGTGTCCCAAAAGAGCATGATCTTGATGCGCTACGCCAAGGGGTAGAGTTAAAAGATGGACTGACAAAGCCAGCAAAAGTTAACATGATTGAAGAACCCAATATTTGGCCTCGTATACCCGCCATACGTGAGCGCGCAGCGATTCCAACTTCTTGGTTAGCTATTACTATACAAGAAGGTAAAAACCGACAAGTTAGAAGAATGACTGCTCATATCGGTTTCCCAACATTAAGACTAATTCGCTATAGCATAGGTCAGTGGACTTTAGATGGTATTAATAACGGCGAATATAAGAGAATTATACATGACTGATCTGTTAACAAACCCACATGGTAGTGAGCAATTTAAACCCAATACGACTGTTGCCGTTGTTGTTTTTTGCCAAGGAAAATTTTTATTGGTTGAAGAGATAGAAAACGGGAATACTGTTTACAATCAACCTGCGGGTCATCTAGAAGCCAATGAAAACCTAATAAATGCAGCAATGCGCGAGCTTGAAGAAGAAACAGGCTTAACTTGCTCGGTCGATTACCTTAGCGGTATTTACTATTATTACCGACAGTCGATATCACTCTATTATTTACGATTTTGCTTTGTTATAGAACGTGAATCATTTGAAGAATGCCAACCACAAGATGAAGAAATTATTGCCTGTCATTGGTTAACATTTGAAGAGATTAAAGCAAAATCAAGTCAATTACGTAGTCCATTAGTGCTTGAATGCATCGAAGATTACCTCAGTGGTAAAAAAATACCATTAAGTCACCTAAAATCTAATCTTTAATCTATCATCAGGCTAAATGACCATGCTATAATTTCGCGCCATTTTCCATAGAAATATAGTTGTCATGACCTCGAACGAACATGCAAAGGTAAACTCAATATCACCAAACGAAAAGTTACCCCAAGATACTAAAGTTATTGTAGGTATGTCGGGTGGTGTTGATTCATCTGTTTCTGCTTATTTATTAATTGAACAAGGCTACCAAGTTGAAGGCTTGTTCATGAAAAATTGGGAAGAAGATGATAATGACGAATATTGTGCGGCAGCAGAAGACTTAGCAGATGCACAAAATGTTTGTGAGAAATTAGGTATAAAGCTTCATACCATTAATTTTGCTACCGAATATTGGGATAATGTTTTTGAGTATTTTCTTGCTGAATATAAAGCAGGCAGAACGCCTAATCCTGATATTATGTGTAATAAAGAAATTAAATTTAAAGCATTTCTTGAATTTGCATGTGAAGATTTAGCCGCTGACTACATTGCTACGGGCCATTATGTGCAACGTGAGTTTAATGATGGTAAATGGCAAATGCTTCGCGGTCTAGACAGTAATAAAGATCAAAGCTATTTCCTTTACACATTAAGTCACCTGCAAGTAGGCAGAACACTATTTCCTGTTGGACATATTGAAAAGCCAGAAGTACGCGCTATCGCTGAAAAGGCTGACTTGATCACCCATAATAAAAAAGATAGTACCGGTATTTGCTTTATTGGTGAACGCAAATTTAAAGATTTTTTGGGTAAATATTTACCCGCACAACCGGGCATAATAGAAACACCTGAAGGCGAAGCTATTGGTGAGCATGACGGTTTGATGTATCACACTTTAGGTCAGCGCAAAGGTTTACGTATCGGCGGGCTTGCAAATGCTGGTGAAGCGCCATGGTATGTTGTTGATAAAGATCTTGAGCGTAACGTTTTAATCGTTGGTCAAGGCCATGATCACCCTCGCCTATTCTCTAAAGGTTTAGTAGCAAATCAATTGCACTTAGTCGACAGAATAGACTTAACCACGCCAATTTCATGCACAGTAAAAACACGATATCGACAAGAAGATGTCGCATGTAACCTTTCACCTATGGCTAATGGTGAATACTTAGTGATGTTTGAAGAGCCACAAAGCTCAGTAACACCCGGACAGTCTGTGGTGTTTTATCAAGATAATATTTGCCTAGGTGGCGGTATTATTAATTCCCTTATTCGTTAATAAAAGATATGCATGAATAATTTAGAAAAACAAACAATTACCCTGGCTGCAATATGTCAAGCCTCAGCGCTAGTACAAAATATAGCGCGTACTGGCTCAGTAGAAGAAACCGAACTCGCTATTATGCTAAACAGCATTATGGTGACATCACCAGATAGCATTTTAGAAGTTTACAGCAACGATATTGCGCATTTAAAGTCCGGTTTAAAAGCTTTAATAGAGCAACTTGGCAGTCAAACTAAAGAGAAAGATCCAGAGTTAACCCGATATGTTGTCAGTTTATTAGGGTTAGAGCGTCGATTAGCCAACAAAAAAGGGCAATTAGCGCTTTTGGGTGATCGCATTGAACAAAGTCAACGACAATTAGCGCATTACGATATTACGAGCGAGACTCTTATCGCTAGTTTAGCCAGTATTTATAGTGACCTGCTTAGTCCTATCGGTACGCCAATACAAGTTGCTGGCGAACCTAATTTGCTAAAACAGCAAAGCAATCAACATAAAATCCGTGCGCTATTACTTGCTGGTATTCGTTCAAGTGTATTATGGCGTCAAGTCGGTGGAAAACGTAGAAATATACTCTTTGGTCGCACAAAAATGGTCGCGTGCGCTCAACAATTACTTAAAGAAATTTAAATATAACCTCAGGAATATACTATGGAACTTTCAGCATTAAGTGCGATATCACCGGTTGACGGTCGTTATGGCAGTAAAGTTAAATCATTACGCCCTATTTTCAGCGAATTTGGCTTAATAAAATACCGTGTTACGGTTGAAGTACGCTGGTTACAAAAATTAGCTACGACTGCTGAAATAGCCGAAGTACCTGAGTTTTCGGCAGAAGCTAACGCGTTATTAAATGCAATTGTTAGCGACTTCTCTGAAGCCGACGCGCAAAATATTAAAGATATTGAAGCAACAACCAACCATGATGTAAAAGCCGTTGAGTATTTTCTAAAAGAAAAAATTAGCCATAATGCTGAATTAAATGCCATTACTGAGTTTATTCATTTTGCTTGTACATCTGAAGACATCAATAACCTTTCACACGGTTTAATGTTATCTGACTGTCGTGAAACAGTATTGATGCCAATGATAGACGATATTCTTGCTGATATTAAAGCGTTAGCCATTGAATATAAAAACATACCTATGATGTGTCGTACACACGGTCAACCGGCTTCTCCTAGTACACTAGGTAAAGAAATGGCCAATGTATACGTGCGCTTAAAGCGCCAACGTAAGCAAATTGCTGAAGTTGAAATGTTAGGTAAAATTAATGGCGCTGTGGGTAATTATAATGCCCACTTATCAGCTTACCCTGAAGTAAATTGGCACAATTTTGCTGATGAATTTGTTAACTCGTTAGGCTTAAGCTTTAACGCGTTTACCACACAAATTGAACCGCATGATTATATAGCAGAGCTATTCGACGCTATTGCACGCTTTAACACCATATTAATTGATTTCGACCGTGATATTTGGGGTTATATCGCCATGGGACATTTCAAGCAAAGAACGATTGCCGGTGAAATTGGCTCATCAACTATGCCGCATAAAGTTAACCCTATCGATTTTGAAAACTCTGAAGGTAACTTAGGTATTGCCAATGCTTTGTTTACGCATTTAGCCCAAAAATTACCTATTTCTCGCTGGCAGCGCGATCTAACTGACTCTACTGTTCTACGTAACTTAGGGGTTGGTTTTGCACATACATTAATTGCTTATCAAGCAACTCGTAAAGGTATCAGTAAATTACAAGTTAATGAAGCAAACTTGTTAGCTGAACTAGATTCAAACTGGGAAGTGTTGGCCGAGCCAATTCAAACTGTAATGCGTCGATACGGTATTGAAAAACCTTATGAAAAACTTAAAGAGTTAACCCGTGGTAAACGTGTTAACGGTGACTCAATGCGCGAATTTATTATGACGTTAGCATTACCAGACGCTGCAAAAGCACAGTTATGTGAAATGACACCTGCCTCTTACATTGGTCGAGCTGTAGAGTTTATTAATGAGCTAGACTAGTTTATTAACATAAGCTTTTAAGATTAAAAAAGGGATCCTATAGGCTCCCTTTTTGTTATTTAAATATAAATATCAATGGTCTGCACTATACAATTCACTAGATATGCTAGTTACATTGTTCGTAAGCTTTTGATAACAAGGTTGCACTATGAATATTGAATCAGTCAATTGGGGGGAATTATCCCCAGAAATATTTCTTAAACAATACTGGCAAAAAAAACCGTTATTGATCAAACAAGCTTTTACTGACTTTGAAGACACAATATCAGCGGATGAACTTGCCGGCTTAGCGATGGAACAAGAAATAGAGTCTCGCATTATCAGTGTTAACAACCAAGGTGACTGGCAAGTTGATCATGGTCCATTTGAAGATTTCTCAAAGTATGGGGAAGATAATTGGACATTATTGGTGCAAGCAGTAAACAACTGGTCTCGACCCACTCATAACTTGCTTAGCCCTTTTTCGTTCATACCTAACTGGCGCATAGATGATGTGATGGTAAGCTTTTCAACACCAAAAGGCGGTGTAGGGGCTCATTTAGACCAATATGATGTTTTTATAATCCAAGGTAGCGGGAAACGACATTGGCAAGTTGGTGCGCCTGATAATACCTTAACAAACTTATTACCGCATGCAGATCTAAAACAAGTTTCACCTTTTACGCCTGTTATTGATGACATTACCGAACCAGGAGATTTACTGTATATACCGCCTAATCATCCACATAAAGGCGTATCTATTGAAAATTCGGTTAATTTCTCTATTGGTTTTCAAGCGCCATCAAGTCAAGACTTATGGTCAAGTTTCGCTGATAACCTCATTGATAATAATTTAGGCGAACAAAGATTTAGCGATCCAGAAAGAGCACTACCTGAAACTAGTTTTACTATCACGCCACAAGATAAGCAGCAATTAAAAGCATTTATGCTGAAAAACCTTGAGCAAGAGAGTTTCTTTGAACAATTTATTGGGCAATATTTAACTCAAGGTCATCATGCTTTGGAAATATTAGTACCCGTTGAAGATATAGATGAGAGTAAGCTCAGCGATATATTATCTGAACCTGATATTTCATTTATGCCAGTATCTGGCTTGAAAGTCGCCATAATTAACGACAAGCAAGCAACACTGTTTATAAATGGTGAGAGCTTTGCTTTAGAGAGCCAAACCCTAGCGTTGGCTGAACAGTTAGCACAACAAAAACCGTTAAGTACCGGTGAAGTAAAAAAACTCACTGTTTGTTTGAAAAATATACAATTGTTAACTAATGTTTTAAATAAGGGTTATTGGTATATAG
>NZ_JACGWF010000034.1:0-39612 GCF_014077595.1 Colwellia sp. 6M3
CCTAAAATATTTTCTAATATTTTTATATAATTTTGTTATGCGGTAGTTATACCGCCTCAGTTAACTTGGTTCAAGCCTATTTATTTAAAGCTTGCTCATTTTGAGCAATAAATAGGCTTTATCTTAATAAATCTAAAAAGTTTGTCCGATATTAAAACTGAAGAACTCGGTGTCATCACCTTCTTCTTCTTTCAACGTTTTAGCAAAACTAAAAATCATTGGCCCCATTGGAGACAACCATTGAACAGACAAACCTGCAGATGCTCGATATCGACCCACATCAGAGTAGTCAGCAATTTTATCAAATTCAACGCTATTTAAATCTTTATAGTCATCTAAATTAAATTCTGTGTCCCAAACATTACCCGCATCAATAAATATACTTGAACGAACACTGTTACTGAAACCTTCATCTAAAAATGGCGTTGGTACGATAAGCTCTAAACCTGCAATTGCAATGGCATTACCACCAACAGAACGTCTAGACGTTTGAATAAAGTCATGATCAGGACCTAAACAACAACCACCAGCAGATCCAACAGCATCTGGCGTACCAGGAATTGAGGTTGATCTACGATAGATAGCACGTGGTCCGACAATATTAGATTCGAAACCTCGTAATGTACCTGAGCCACCTGCTCTAAAGTTTTCCCAGAAAGGAAGCACTTGATCATTGCCATCAATAGAGCCGTAGCCGTTACCATAACCTAATTGAAATTTAGCTAAAACAGTCCAACGTTGATCACGTGTTAACGGGAAATACCATTTAGTATCTAAATTAATTTTAAAGTAATTCACATCCGAGTTAGGCGTAGTCATCTTATAAGATAAACTTTGCTGCGATCCGTCCGTAGGGAAAGTACCACGGTTCAATGTCGAACGAGATATAGCCGCATTAACATCAAAGCTTTCAAAGCTTAAGCCACCATCTGGATCATTTGGATCTGAATATAATTCATAAAACTTCTGAATTTGTTCGTAAGTTTCTAAGCGCGTAATACCGTTACTTTTATAACCTAAACCAAAGCTTAAACGAACATATTCATTAATAGGGAAGCCTAATGTAAGGCCTACACCATAAGTTTTGTTATTGTATTCAACAAGGTTTGCGTTACCTGCATCAAACTCTTGATAGAAAATATTTCCGCCGAGTGACACACCGTCAACGGTAAAGTAGGGATCAGTATATGAAACATTAGCACTTTTTGAGTAGCTTGAAGTGTTTATGCTAAAACCTAAGCGGTTACCTGTACCTAAAAAGTTGTTTTGCTGTACACCTGCATTCAAACTTAACTGGGTTTGTGAACCATAACCAATACCTGCGGTAAAAGAGCCAGAAGGCTGCTCTTTAACTTCAAAGTCAATATCAACAAGGTCGTCTTCACCAGGAAGTTGGTTGGTTTCAAACTCAACTGTTTCCATGTAAGGTAAACGCTGTAACCAAGCCTTTGAGCCTTCGACTAAGTTATTAGATAGCCAAGCACCTTCCATTTGACGCATTTCTCTTCGCAAAACATGCTCAGCAGTAACATGATTGCCTTTAAAATTAATGCGATTAACATAAACCCGTTTACCAGGATCTACTGATAATACTAATTTTACGGTTTTATTTTCTTCGTCTATTTCTGGAATTGTGACAACTTTAGGGTAAGCGTAACCATATCTTCCTAAAAATTTACTGACTAATTCTTCAGAGTAAGTAACTAACGCACCATTGTATAATGTGTCGGTTTTAATCGGCGTAATCGCACGAATAGTTTTCTCAAAGCCAGCCATATCACCTATAAAGTCAACTTCACTAACCGTATAAATTTCGCCTTCAGTCACATTGAGGGTGATATATACCGCTTCTTTATCCGGTGTCATTGAAACTTGAGTAGAGTCAACTTTATATTGCAAGTAACCTCGGTCAAGGTAATAACTTTGTATGGTTTCCATATCACCTTGCAAGGTTTGCTTTTGATAGCGATCTTGCGCCATAAAGTCCCACCAAGGCGAGTCATATGTCAACTCTATGCGCTCTAATAGCTGAGCATCTGAAAACTTTTCATTACCTACGATGTTGATTTGTTCTATCGCGGCAGCGTCACCTTCTTTGAAAACAAAATCGATATTTACACGATTTCGCGGCAAATGAGTCACATTGGCTTTAACGTCGGCATTGTACTTACCTACGCTATGGTAGAAATCTTCCAAACCGACTTCGATACCCGAAATAACGGTCATATCAAGTGTTTCACCAACACGGATATCACTGCCATCAAGGCTTTCTGTTAATTGCTCTTCTTTTAAGTCTTTATTACCATCAAAAGTAATAGCACTTATCGTCGCTCGTTCACGTACACGATAAATAACGGTGTTGGCATCTCTTGACACGACAACGTCACTAAAGTGACCTGACTTATAAAGTGCTTTAATTGATTGTGAAACGCGAAACTCATTTAAGTTATCGCCAACATTGAATGGAATATGGGTTAATGCTGCTCCCAGCGCTACACGCTGTAAACCTTTAACTTGAATATCTTCCACTTGAAAGTCATCAGCAGCATGTGCTGTTGCTCCCAAACTACCTAATAATACCGCCAGGGCAAGTTTTTTAATAATCATAAAATATTAACTTTATATACTTCTTTTAGTTATAGTCGCGATAAATCGTTAAATATGGCGATACTCATTAAGCTTAGTAGCGCTATAGTACCAAATTTAAAACCTATTTCTTGTATTTTTTCTGGCACGGGTTTCCCCGTAAAAAGCTCGATAAAATAATAAAATAAGTGTCCTCCATCCAATACAGGTAATGGTAAAAGGTTAATAATGCCCAGGTTGATGCTAATTAAGGCTAAAAAGCCTAAAAAGTACACAAACCCATAATCTGCACTATTACCAGCACCTTGTGCAATTGATATTGGCCCACTTAAATTTTTAACTGACACATCACCGGTAATTAGCTTACCGATCATATCAAAACTTAGTACCACTAAATTCCATGTTTTTATGGCACTTTGCTCAAGTGCCGTAATGGGCCCATAAGCTTGGTCAAATAAGTATTCTGTTGGATATGGCTCTGATATTGGCTGCACGCCTAAATACCCAACAACGTTATTGTTAACCTTCTTAGCTTCTGGGAAAACATTAAGCGTTAATGTCTCTCCATCACGTAATACTCTGATATCAACGTTTTGCTCAGGGTATAATTTAATTTTTTCTGAAAACTTCAACCACTGACCATCAATGTTTTCATCACCAATAGACAATAATTTATCACCCGCCTTTAATCCTGCTTTTTCTGCCGGACTGTCTTTTGCCACTAGGGCTAAGGTTGCTTGAGCCTTAGCGCGAAAAGGCATAAAACCTAAACTTGTCATTGGCGATTCTTTTTCCGGTGAAAACGCCCAGTTTTCAGTATTTAATGTAAAATCTTGGTTTGTAGTTCTATTGGCCTGTTTTACAGTAAAAGTGATCTCTTTATCACCTATCGAGCTGACAAGTGCTAGATTTACATCTTGCCAATCCACTGTCTTCTGCCCTGATATAGCAACTATTTCACCTTTTTCAGGCAGTTCAGCTACGCTAGCTATTGAACCGACATTAACCTCGCCAATTATCGGCTTAACACTTGGTACACCAATTAAAAACATTAAGTAAAACGCTACAATGGCAAAACCAAAATTAGCAAATGGTCCTGCGGCGATAATGGCAATTCGCTGATAAACAGACTTGGCATTAAATGTTCGACTTATTTGCGACTCACTAACTTCATCAACGCGACTGTCGAGCATTTTTACGTAGCCACCCAACGGTATCATAGCAATGACAAACTCAGTGCCATGGCGATCAACTTTTCGCCAAATAGCTTTACCAAAACCAATAGAAAATCTATCTACTTGCACACCATTTTTACGTGCAACCCAAAAATGGCCATATTCATGAACGGTAATTAAAATACCCAATGCAACGACAAAAGATGCAAGATTCCATATAAACTCTATCATGCTACTACTCTATTAATGCTTGGATTTAGTTATTAATGATTGAGCAAAAACTCTGACACTTTTATCAAGCGCAACAACTTCTTCAATTGAAGTCACCTTTTCTGAGACAAATTTATTCACAGAAGTTTCATTTATTTTTGCAATATCAGTAAATTTAATTTTTTCGTTTAAAAAAGCATCAACAGCTATTTCATTTGCGGCATTTAAGGCTGTACATGCCCCTTGACCACTTTTACATGCGTCAATCGCCAATTTTAAATTAGGATATTTTACCAAATCTACAGCCTGAAATTCAAAAGATTTGGCAGTGAAAAAATCAAAAGGTTCAACACCCGATTCAATTCTCTTTGGAAAACTTAAAGCATGAGCAATAGGTGTACGCATATCAGGGTTACCCATTTGAGCGATTACCGAGCCATCTTTGTACTGCACCATAGAATGAATAGTACTTTGAGGATGTAATACCACTTGAATATCATCAGGTTGAAGGTTAAACAGCCATTTAGCTTCAATAAACTCTAAACCTTTGTTCATCATGGTAGCGGAATCAACTGAGATTTTACGACCCATATCCCAATTGGGGTGCGCACAAGCTTGCGAAGGTGTTACATGCTCAAGGTCATCAAGGTCCCATGTTCTAAAAGGCCCACCTGAACCAGTGAGTAACACTTTACTAACGCCTTCATGAGATAAATCACAATAGCCCGGTTGTTGCTGAGCGTTTAAGGGTAAACACTGAAATATTGCGTTATGTTCACTATCAATAGGTAATAGCTGAGCACCCGATTGCTTAACGGCTTCAATAAAGATGGCACCTGAAGTCACTAAAGCCTCTTTATTGGCTAACAACACTTTCTTACCGGCTTTAACTGCAGCTAACGTGGGTAACAACCCCGAAGCACCTACAATTGCTGCCATCACAGTATCTGTTGCATCGTCTTGTGCTATATTTTCAAGTGCTAAAGTACCTGATGTTACGTCAATGTCATTAAGGTTTGCTGCTTTAAGTTTACTAATAAGCGCTTTTGCATGTTGCTTAGAAACCATAACAACTTTGCTGGGCTTAAACTCTACACATTGATCAAACATGAGTTCAACACTTGAATGTGCTGATAAACTTACAATATCAAATTTTTCGGGATGCAAACGTACAACATCCAAGGTGCTTTTACCGATTGAACCAGTAGAGCCTAAAATACACAATGTTTGCATTTATTTTACCAACCTAAATATGCGTAACATAAAGCATAAATTGGTGCTGTAGCCGTTAAACTATCAATACGATCCAAAATACCACCGTGCCCTGGCAATATCGTACCACTGTCTTTAACGCCTGCTTGACGTTTAAACATACTTTCATTTAAATCACCCAACACAGAAATAGTGGTGATTAAAATGGTTACAGGAATAACGATGCGATATTGTGCCATTGTCCAATCGATGAAATAACCAGCAATTACCACCATGATACAGGCAAAAATAACGCCACCTAAAAAGCCTTCAAGTGTTTTACCTGGGCTTACATTGGGTAATAACTTATGTTTACCAATAGATTTTCCAACAAAATAGGCACCAACATCAGCACTCCAAACCATCAGAAATAGAAACATTAATAACTGTGCACCGTGATAAGCATCAATTTCATAATCGCTACTTCTTAATGCCATAAATGCAAGCCATGTAGGCACTAAAGTTAACCAGCCAAAAAGTCCACGTACTGAGCGATGACTTGACCAAAACTTACTAAATCGCGGATATAAAAATGTTAAACCTGCTGACAGTAACCACCATGCAACGGCTAACCACAGCACTATGTTAGCTTGTTCGACTAAGTGCTTAGGCGCATCCCATAACCCATCTAAAGGTAAGAAGTACCATAACGTAGCGATTAAAATACTCGTAACACTAACGAAAGCAATACGGTAACGTTTGCTAGCACAGCCCATGAGCGGACCCCACTCCCAAGCGCCTATCGCCATAACGACTAACATGACTGCTGCAAAGTTAATGAGAGATAAGTAAAAAATCGCCAAAATCGCAGCAGGCGCGAGGATTAATGCAGTTATAATGCGTTGTTTTAACAAACGATATTCCTTAAATTGTGTTAAGTATTTTTAGTTTTTATTATTTACTTGTTCACCAGTTTGACCAAAACGTCGTTCTCGTTGGTCAAACACAGTAATTGCTTTAACTAGCTCTGCTTCATTGAAGTCAGGCCATAGTACATCGGTAAAATATAACTCGGCATAAGCGGCTTGCCAAAGTAAAAAATTACTAATGCGATAATCACCGCCTGTTCTAATGAGTAAATCTAACTCAGGTAGTTCAGACAAACTTGTATGATCATTTAATGATGCTTCGGTAATATCATCAACCGATATTTCTTGACGCGATACCTGTTCAGCCAGTTGTTTGGCTGCATGAGTAATATCCCAGCGACCACCATAGTTAGCAGCAACAGATAACACCATACCGGTATTTTGAGCGGTTAACTCTTCAGATTGCTTGATCATTTTCTGTAATTTACTGGAAAATTTACTCAAATCACCAATAACTTTAAATTTTATTTCATTCTTATGTAAACGCTTAACTTCACGAGTCAGCACAAACATAAACAAATCCATTAAAACACTAACTTCACTGGCAGGACGTTGCCAATTTTCACTACTAAAAGCAAATAGAGTTATCGCTTTTACACCATATTTTGCTGCTGATGCAACGGCTGATTTTACTGAATCAACGCCAGCTTTATGCCCCGCCACACGTTTTTTACCAATCAACTGGGCCCATCTTCCATTACCATCCATAATAATAGCGATATGCTGAGGTATTTTTACATCAGCTGCTAAGAGGTAATTAGTTTGGTTATCTGTTTTACTCACATACTCTCCATTTGTAAGCTTAACGCCGAGTAATAAAAAAGCTAATGGTTATATCTTTACATCAATTTGGTTTTTATTCGTTTTGCCCAAAATCCAAATCATGTCACGATACTCGGGTAATAGTTTTAACTTTATATGCAAAAACGCCGTAGTCATTATCTACGGCGCTATGGATTAAGCAATGAAAACTTTAAATTTCCATTAATTCCTTTTCTTTTGAAGTTAAAACTTCATCAACTTGCTTAATATATATATCTGTAATTTTTTGCACTTCGTCTTCTGCTTGGTGCATTTCGTCATCACTAATTTCTTTTTCTTTATTTAGCGATTTTATATCTGTATTGGCATCGCGACGAATATTACGAATAGCGACTTTACCGCCCTCTGCTTCACCACGAACAACTTTAACTAAATCTTTACGACGTTCTTCTGTCAATGCAGGTAAAGGAATGCGAATTAGTGTACCTTGTGAAGAAGGATTAAGCCCTAAGTCTGACTTTAAAATAGCTTTTTCAACAGCACCAATCATGCCTTTGTCAAATACCGTAATCGCTAAAGTACGTGCGTCTGGTACAGAAATATTACCCACTTGGTTAAGTGGAGTATCCATACCGTAATATTCAACAACAATATTATCTAATAATGAACGATGTGCTCGTCCAGTACGAACCTTGTTCAAACTAATTCTTAATGACTCGATACTTTTCGCCATTCTTTCTTGAGCGTCTTGTTTTATTTCGTTTATCACTATGTTATTCCTGCACTAATTAATTTAAATTTTCAGCGTGATCGATAGTTGTACCTTCATCGCCACCCATAATGACAGATTTTAACGCGCCGGGTTTATTCATGTTAAAAACGCGAAGTGTCATACTGTGATCGCGAGCGAGAGTAAAGGCAGCTAAATCCATCACTTTCAATTCTTTTTCTAAAACTTCTTGATAGCTTAAGCGGCTGTATAATGTTGCATCAGGGTTAGCAACAGGGTCTTCTGAGTAAATCCCATCCACTTTAGTCGCTTTTAGTACTACGTCTGCTTCAATTTCAATACCACGTAAGCACGCTGCAGAGTCAGTGGTAAAAAACGGGTTACCTGTGCCAGCACTAAAAATAACAACACGACCAGATTTTAATAAGCTTATCGCTTCAGCCCAATTATAACGGTCACAAACACCAGCTAGATCAATTGCTGACATTAAACGCGTATTAACGAAAGCACGATGCAATGCATCACGCATGGCTAAACCGTTCATAACGGTTGCCAACATACCCATTTGGTCGCCAACAACACGATTCATGCCTGCTTCAGCAAGGCCTTTGCCGCGAAACAGATTACCACCGCCAATAACCAAACCGACCTGAACGCCCATTTCGATTAATTCTTTGATTTCTTGCGCCATACGATCCAGTACTTTTGGATCGATGCCAAAACCTTCTTCGCCCATTAAGGCTTCACCACTAAGTTTTAAAAGGATCCGACGATACATTGGTTTGGGATTGATGCTCATGTAATAAACATTCCTTAAGAATTTGAAATTAAAATAGTCTAGGCCTGATCGACCTCGGCTATTTTAATACGTTTAGCCACGGTTCGAAAGTCAAATATGAAAAAAGTCTAAAGTAGAAGCTATTTATCGTTTTATATTGATGAAATAGTTTAAATTTCAATCAATATTGATAGCGTTGTTAAAATATTATAACGTTGTCATTAAACAGTCTTTAAATTTTTATCATAAAAAAAGCGCCGATTGGCGCTTTTTCATTTGAGCTAATAATTAATTCAAGCTATGAATTAAGCTTTAGCTGCAGCGATTTGTGCTTCAACTTCAGCAGCAAAATCTTCTTCTTTTTTCTCAATACCTTCACCAACTTCTAAGCGAACGAATGAAGAAATTGTTAAGCCTTTTTCTTTTAAAATGGCGCCAACAGTTTTCTTAGGCTCCATGATGAAAGCTTGACCCGTTAAAGAAATTTCACCAGTAAATTTCTTCATACGGCCAATGATGATTTTTTCAAGCAAATCATCTGGCTTTTTCTTGTTATCTTCAAGCGCATCGTTTTCAGCTTTTAAGATATCTAATTGAATACGTTGTTCGTTTTCAACTACGCTAGCAGGAACATCTGCAGGGTTGATGTATTCTGGCTTGCTTGCAGCAACGTGCATAGCGATGTGCTTAAGTGCTTCTGCATCACCTTCACCAGCAACAACAACACCGATAGTAGCGCCATGGCTATAAGAAGCTAAAGCTGCACCTTCGATGTATTCAACGCGACGAACATTGATGTTTTCACCAATTTTAGTCACTAGCGTAATACGCTTTTCTTCGAATTGAGCTTGAAGCTCTTCGATAGTTACTTTAGCAGCTAGAGCAGCGTCAGCAACTTCGTTAGCAAAACCTAAGAAGTTATTGTCTTTTGCAACAAAATCAGTTTGACAGTTAACTTCAACTAAAACAGCAGCGCCGTTGTTAGTTTTAATTAAAATAGCACCTTCAGCAGCAATGTTGCCTGCTTTTTTTGCAGCTTTTGCTTGGCCAGACTTACGCATGTTTTCAATCGCAAGTTCCATATCGCCATCAGCTTCTTGTAAAGCTTTTTTACAATCCATCATGCCCGCAGCTGTGCGTTCACGTAATTCTTTAACTTGTGCAGCAGTAATTGCCATGAAATTTTCCTCAATATAAATGTATTCAGTATTTGCCACAACAACACAAGCTGTTGTGGCAATAGCAGTTTAAAACGTTACGTAAAACTGAGTTTATTCAGTTTCAACAAAACCGTCTTTTTCAGCTTGTACTGCGATGTTTTGCTCACGACCAGAAAGAACAGCATTAGCAGCTGAATCTAAGTATAAGGTCACAGCGCGAATCGCATCATCGTTACCTGGAACGATGTAGTCAACGCCATCTGGGTTTGAGTTAGTATCAACAACAGAAATTACTGGAATGCCTAAGTTGTTAGCTTCTTTAATAGAGATGTGCTCGTGATCAGCATCAATGATGAATAAAACATCAGGTAAACCACCCATGTTTTTAATACCACCAAGGCTTTTCTCAAGTTTTTCCATTTCACGAGTACGCATTAAAGCTTCTTTTTTAGTAAGAGCTTCAAAAGTACCGTCAGAGCTTTGAGCTTCAAGATCTTTTAAACGTTTGATTGATTGACGAACTGTTTTCCAGTTAGTCAACATACCACCTAACCAACGGTGATTTACGTAGAATTGATCACATTTAATCGCTGCATCTTTAATTGCATCGCTTGCTGCGCGTTTAGTACCAACAAATAAAACTTTACCTTTCTTCGAAGAAACATTGCTTAATACAGCAAGAGCTTCGTTGAACATAGGAACAGTTTGTTCAAGGTTGATGATATGAACTTTATCACGTGCACCAAAAATGTATGATTTCATTTTTGGGTTCCAGTAACGGGTTTTGTGACCGAAATGAACACCGGCTTTAAGCATATCGCGCATAGAAACGTTTGGCATGTTTTTTCCTTTGTGGGGTTAAGCGTTCATACATCCAATATACACGACCCTTATTGCGTTTTACTTATCGTAAATTCGCTGAGCACCCCGGTATATCTTTGCTAGATGTATGTGAGTTTAGTTTTAATGTATTGAATTTTTTCAATACCGTTTAAAGTTAAAAATATTTGAAAAATTTGCAATGAGAACATTGTAGATTAAGACAAACAAATTAACGGCGCACTTTATACCATAAACACACTCAATTAACTAGCATTTTGAGATAAAAGCACCCTAAAAATATTTTATTGTGTTAAGGGCTAGGATCTTTAATAGCAGCGAGTTAAAATTACTCTACTTTTTATATCAAGCTAGTTAAATCATGTCATTGAATACACCAAATGCAGAACTCTTTTATATTTACGATAGTCATTGTCCTTGGAGCTACGCCTCTGCGGTTTTAGTTGAAAAAGTATTAAGTGCTTTTCCAAACATTACCCTTAGAGCTATGCACATAGGTTATTACGATGGTGACAATAAAGTATCACCTATCACCTTAAGCGCTGTGGGTGAGTTTAGTCAGGTAAAATTTGGTGCCAACTATGTTGACACGCTCAATTACACAAAAGACTCTACATTAGTTGCTAATTTAATGGCGTGGGTTCAAAACAAATCTGCAAAGTCGGCCTTTGAGTTATTAACAAAATTACAATATGCCCATTTTGTTTTAGGCAACGAATTAACTGACAATGAAAGCGTTAGCGATATTATTGATGAATTGAAGCTGTCTCCGCCAGCAAAATGCCTACAGTCGAACAAACTGACTAAAGATGCAGAATTTGCCATTCACGATATTATCGAAATTCAAGAGATTATTGGTACTCAAGCTATTCCGGCGTTATTACTGGCATGTAACGAAAGCTTAGTGTTACTTAATCACAATTTGTATTTAGAAAATCCTGAATCAATAATCGATGCAGTTAAGCTTGAATTAGACAAATTATCTTAAAATTTTTTGTTAGTTATTATGTTCTGTAGCTTTATTTAGCGATTTTTGTACTGCTTAGTGCTACCTATGTAATTTATGTTGTTTATCACCAAGCAGTTATATATTTTTTACTGCGAACAACATGATAGTTAACAATTGAAATTTGTTTTCACAAAGTTAAAACAGTCAAAGCATTACAACAATATTGCCATTATTTATTCATCAATAATGGCAATATTGTTTTTCGATTGGGCAAAGATCAAAAAAGCAGGTAAAATCAGCAACAATTATTATGTATCTTGGCAAGAACATTCGGCTTTTAATAAAAGATATTGACGAGATAATTGATGCATAGCCATTTAATTATTTGCTATTGCCCCTATTTATATTATTTACAGTGTTACATTTGAGGTTTTATGACAATTACGATTAAAGATCAGCAAGAAATTGAAAAAATGAGAATTGTGGGAAAGCTTGCTGCAGATGTATTGGAAATGATCGAGCCTTACGTAAAGGCAGGTGTTACAACAGATGAGTTAAATACCATTTGTGCCGAATATACCGATAAAGTGCAAGGTGCTACCTCGGCGCCACTAAATTATCATGGTTTTCCCAAATCAATTTGTACTTCAGTTAATCATGTCGTTTGTCACGGTATTCCAGATGACGTGCCATTAGTTGATGGCGATATCATTAATATTGACATTACGGTCATCAAAGATGGCTACCACGGCGATACCAGTAAAATGTTTTTCATTGGCGAAACATCAGCTGAAGATAATCGTCTATGTCGTATTACACAAGAAGCTCTTTATACAGGTCTTAAAAAAGTTAAGCCCGGCAATACCTTTGGTGAAATAGGTACGGCAATTCAAAAGTTCATCAAAAAATCAGGTCGTTATTCAATAGTAAAAGAATATTGTGGTCATGGTATTGGTCAAGTGTTTCATGAAGAACCACAAATCGTTCACTATAAAAATAATGATAGTGAAAAAATGCAAGAAGGTATGTGTTTTACTGTTGAACCTATGATTAATCTAGGCCGTGCAAACACATTACTTGATAAAGAAGATAACTGGACGGTATACACCATAGATGGCAAGAAGTCTGCCCAATGGGAACATACTGTTGTAGTTACACGAACAGGTTGCGAAATTTTAACCTTACGTAAAGACGACACAATAGCGCGCATTTTACATAATTAAATTTCCCTTTACTCTGCTATTTATTGGGTTGTTGTACATTACTGACTAACTGTATATTGATAAAACATGAGAGCTTATTGTTGAATACTTCATCGTTAATACCTGAAAAATACACAGAAGCCCTATCCATTAGTGCGCCTACATTAAGTAGCGCTCAAATATGTACGTTAGGTGCTGAATTTTTTCAATGGCAAAAGGAGCAATTTCCAATTAGCGAAGTTACCTCGCTGGTTGCCGCAAGAGCCTTTTATGTCGATTTGATTTTAACCAAGCTTTGGTGTCAACATCATCTCGATGAATTTCAAATAAGTTTAGCTGCCGTTGGTGGCTATGGCCGTAAAGAACTTCACCCCTACTCTGATGTTGATATTTTATTAATTACTCAAGATGTCATCGAAGAGGACTTAGCCGAGAAAATATCTGCTTTTATTACCCAACTTTGGGATGTAAAACTTGATATTGGTCATAGTGTTCGCAGTATTAAAGAATGTTTAAACCAAGCCATTGATGACGTTACCATTGCCACTAACTTGATGGAAATGCGACAAATTTGTGGTAACGAGGCATTAGTATCTCAGTTAGAGCCACTGTTAATTGAAGATATATTCTGGACCTCTGAAAAATTCTTCATTGCTAAACGTGATGAGCAATACAATCGTCATCAACAATTTCATGGCGCATCGTACACACTTGAACCTAACTTAAAAGCTAACCCTGGTGGCTTGCGAGATATTCAAACAATTGGCTGGGTTGCCAAACGCCATTTTATGGCTGATACCTTAGAACAATTAATTGACCATAATTATTTAACCACAAATGAGTTTTTCGAACTCATTGAATGTCAAGACTACCTCTGGCGCATGCGTTGTGCTTTGCACTTTATCGCGGGCCGAAACGAAAACAGATTATTATTTGACTATCAAGCAGATGTAGCTGAATTAATGGGTTTTGGCGATGGTGGCAAGCTTGCTATTGAACGCATGATGAAACGATTTTTCCGCATTATTTCTCGCGTTTCAGAGCTAAATAGAATGTTATTACAACATTTTGAATATGCCATTTTAAACGAAAAAAAGCACAGTAAAGAAATCGTCCTCAATGAAGACTTTGTAATTATTGATGGCCAAATCAAGGTTTGCAATAAACGAGTATTTACCCGTTCGACCATGATCATGGAAATGTTTTTACTGATTGCTCAACACAAAGAAATTACAGACTTACATCCTGAAACTTTACGCTTAATGCGTAACGCTAGACGACGTTTAGTATCAGGCATGATTGACTACGAACGGTGTCGCCAAATATTTGTTGCGCTTGTTAGGCATCCGCGTGGCTTAGGGCTAGCATTCACCTTAATGCATCGTCATTCTATTATTGGCGCATACTTACCCTTGTGGCGAAATATTGTTGGTCAAATGCAATTCGATTTATTTCATGCATACTCTGTTGACGAACATAGCTATCGGTTATTGAAAAACCTGTATCGTTTTAGCCAAGCTGAACATAATGCTGAATACCCTTTGTGTAGCAAAATTGTTCAACGAGTGCGTAAACCCGAATTATTATATTTTGCCGGCATATTTCACGATATTGCTAAAGGCCGCGGCGGTGATCATGCAAAGCTAGGGGCTATCGACGCACTAGATTTTGCTAAAATCCATAAGCTGGGTGATCACGATGGACGCTTAATCGCTTGGTTAGTAGAAAAACATTTATTAATGTCAGTTACCGCACAACGCAGAGATATATCAGATCCTGAAGTCATAAAAACTTTTGCTGAAATTGTGCGCGATGAAGCTCACCTTGATTATTTATATTGTTTAACGGTAGCTGATATGCGCGCTACCAACGAAAGCTTGTGGAACAGTTGGAAAGCAAACTTACTCGAAGACTTATATTACAGTACCAAACGTGCCTTTAGACGTGGTCTTGAAAAGCCGGTTGATTTGAGAGCAAAAATCAGAGAAAACCAACATCAAGCCATTGAAATTTTAAAAGCTGAAGCCATAGATCAAGACCGATTAAAGCAATTGTGGAAAGAGTTTAAAGCCGATTATTTTCTGCGCTACACTCCCGAGCAAATTGCATGGCACTTTAAACATATATTGGCACACAACAAAGAAAAGCCTATGGTTATTATTAGCCCGAAGCCTTACCGTGGTGGCACAGAAGTATTTGTTTATACAAAAGATAAACCTAATATATTTTTTAATATTGTCTCATTACTGGGGGCTAAAAAGCTCTCTATTCATGATGCGAAAATTACCACCAATAAATCTGGCTATACTGCGAATACATTTGTTGTACTAGACAATCGCAACAAAGCGATTAACGATAGCGCCAGAACCTTAACTATAGCTCGCTCTTTAAGTGTTAAGCTGGCCTCAAAACAAATTAAAATTAAAGCAAAACCACTCGCTAAAAGGTTTCGACAATTTAAAGTACCAACACATGTAAGCTATATTAAAGGCGCTGCTAAAAACCGTACAATGATTGAAATTGTCGCCTTAGATCATCCTGGCTTATTAGCCAATATAGCGGCAATTTTTCAAAAATGTAAAATACAAATACATTCAGCTAAAATCACCACCTTTGGTGAAAAAGCAGAAGATGTTTTTACCGTTTCAAATATTGATAATCAGCCATTGACTGATGCGCAAAAAGCCACATTAGAGGCTATGCTTTGCAACGATAGTCAACGACAAATTTTACCAAATTAATACTAGGAATTTCAGATGTCAGCATTACAAAAAATTATTGAACAAGCGTTCGAAGATCGTATGAACATTAGTCCTGCCAGTGTAACTGCAGAAGTAAAAGATGCGGTATTAGAGGCTTTAGCGGCATTAAATAATGGTTCAGCACGCGTTGCAGAGAAAATTGCCGGTGAATGGGTTGTACACCAATGGTTGAAAAAAGCAGTGTTACTTTCATTCAGAATTTGGGATAACGAGGTTATTGACGGAGCTGAAAGCAAATATTTTGATAAAGTTCCAATGAAATATACTGACTATACCCACGCCGACTTTGTTGCTGATGGTGTTAGAGTTGTACCAGGCGCATCGGTTAGAACCGGTAGTTTTATTGGTAAAAATGTCGTTGTTATGCCTAGTTTCATTAACATTGGCGCCTATGTAGATGAAGGTTGTATGGTTGATGGTTGGGCGACTGTAGGCTCTTGTGCACAAATAGGTAAGAACGTACATTTATCTGGTGGTGTCGGCATTGGTGGTGTACTTGAACCGCTTCAAGCAGGTCCAACTATTATTGAAGATAACTGTTTTATTGGTGCTCGTTCAGAAATTGTTGAAGGTGTGGTGGTTGAAGAAGGCGCTGTTATTTCAATGGGCGTTTATATTGGCCAAAGCACTCGTATTTTTGACAGAGAAACAGGCGAAGTACATTACGGTCGTGTACCTGCTGGTTCTGTTGTTGTGCCAGGTAACTTACCTTCAAAATGTGGTACTTATAGCTTATACGCTGCGATAATCGTTAAAAAAGTTGATGCGAAAACACGTGCTAAAGTGGGTATTAATGCCCTTCTTCGTTCGGTATCAGAAGAGTAGCTCGTTATTTATTAGCATAAATTAACACAATATTATCTTAGTATAATATTGTGTTAAATAATTAAATGATGTTTTTTTGACGCTCTGTTAAAAATATTATTTACAAAGAGAATATGACTTAAAAACCCTTCAAAAATAATAATTCCATTAAATAACCACCTCGATCACAAAATAATTATTTACATATAAATCAATTAATTAATGAATAAAATCGACCATTCCCGCCATCAAAAGATGTAATCAAACCATGTCAAAATTACAATTGGCATAACCTTTGCGATAGTGACTAGTAAGTACTCTTAACTATCACAAGTATTATGAAAAAATTATCTTTATTGTTTACTATTTTGGTTGTTACATTTTTATCAGCTTGTAATTCAACGCCTCAAGTAGTTATGGAAAAGAAGCCCTTGGTTTCAGACCATTACTTAATGCTGAGTTTATTAAATCGTGAAATGACTCAAGATCAACAGATGATGTTAGCCTTTGCTGAACAACGTGAAAGCTATCAGTCAGTTTACTTTGTCAATGCTGTTGCTATTAGAGGGCCAAAAAATGAAGAGTACAGTTACGATAATAATACTGAGTACACAAGACCAACCCATAGCTACAGTAAATTAATCGAGCAAGATTTTAATTCAGTACAAATTAGCGGCCCTAATTAGTCGCTAGCATTTATAACCTGAACAAATAGCTAACACTCATAGGCAGAGCTAACTTTACAATCAGTATTCTAATACTTATCATTAATTTAAGCATTAATTAAAAATAAACCCAAAATGAAAGTACTTTGAATTGAAATTACCATTCAAACGTATTAAACACCTGCCGCCACTGCGCATCAAAATCAGCTTCAATCACTATGGTTTGCTCTGTAATTGGGTGAGTAAACTCTACTTTCTTAGCGATTAGCATTAAACGTTTAAAACCAAAGTATTCGCCAAAGAATGGATTTTGCTTATTATCACCATAATTGATATCGCCAATAATTGGGTGGCGTAAGTGCGCTAAATGTCGTCGAATTTGATGACGTCTTCCTGTTTGAGGCAAACATTTAATTAAAGAATATCGAACGCTAGAATATTTACCTAATGGCACCTCTAACGTGGCGATAGCATCTGATTGATAAAACGTTGTTGCACTTTGCGGCTCTTTATCACGACTAACATTTTTATCCCCTAAATCGTCTAACTTCTCTTTTAGTGGATAGTCTATGAGACCTTCACCTAATAAGTGTCCTCGCGTTAACGCATAGTAGGTTTTTTGTATTTTTCTATCGGTAAATGCTTGTCCCATTAAGCGGGCTACATCTTTTGTTAAGGCAAAAAGCAACACACCTGACGTTGGCCTATCGAGTCGATGCAAGGGGTAAACATATTGGCCAATTTGATCGCGAATAAGCTGTAAGGCGAAATAAATTTCATCTTTATCCATAAAGCTTCGGTGAACAAAAAGCCCTGCTGGTTTATCAACAGCGACCAGATACTCATCTTGATATAAAATTTTTAATACAGGTTTATCAACAATTACTGAACCAGCATTTTCGATCGTCATGTTAGGAAATTCTTCTTTTATTAATGGTGGTTTATAACGACTGAATGCATCGTGTTAAAAATATAATTACTTGGGTATAGCTAATATTTTGTTAGATTAAGTCATATCCTAGAGCATATATCGCTTTGAAATTAACTTATGATTATAAATAACACAACGCCAGCTAAAGGTGATTAAAACTCCATTGTTCAAGAAAAAGATTAACGGTGGAGTTAAAGGGCTATTATCTCTATAATATTGCGCCATAACAACTTGTACCTACATTTATCAACTTTAATAGCGACAGTATTTCCTATGAGTGCAACTTCAGACACTATTTCTTCAATTTCAGCATTACTGAGCTTATCTGATTCTCAATATCGTATTTTTGATATTGGCCGCAGAGTAGATAAAATATCAAAGGAGAAGTTTGCAAAAATAGAAGCGGCAGAACTTCCTTACCCATATCCTATTCAAGGCCATGCGTTACTCGCCATTGCATTTTGGCAAAAGCAATCAACTAGCCCATATTTATGGTTTATAAAATTGCCGCTAGACGAACGTGGCTTATTAAACCAAGGCGCTAGAAATCATTTTATTGCTATTATTATCGAAGCACTAGGTGACAATCTATCGGTAAACCCAACCGAACAACAAGAAGCCTTATTGAAGAAAAACCCTTATCACTTTACCCCTGCTCAATATAAATTAGCAGCGGTAAATAGTGTAGTGTCAACATCACTCAAACAAATACCTAGCCAGTTTTATGCACCTGCCCAAAGCTATTTATCAGGGTTAAGTGGCTGGGAGGCATGGCAATCAGTTGGCGTACAAGGCCTATCCGATTTTGCTTTTAGATTAGATGAAGATAACAATAATGAAATATTAATCAGCGCTCTAAGTTATTTACCCGAGCAAGTTCTCGTACCTTTATGTTCTGCACTTGAAAACGTTACCTTAGCACCTGCTGCCATTAAGGAATTAACTAAACGTTATCAACAAGAAACACTAAAAGAACAAGTTATCAACTCAATTTCAATTGCATTATTACGTGCTCTCGCATCAAGTACACAGCACCCATACAGTCAAAGCTTTATTGCTAATTTAATACAAAATAACGTGTTAGAAGAAGACGTGCTGATTATTATCGCCGGTCGATTATGGCCAATATTAAATGATGAAAACTTGCTTTTTAGCTACTTAGAACAATTAATTAAAGATAGTGACTACGCATTATTTTCAGCAATATTTAAAGATTTAGTTGCAATACCCTTGATTCGCCCCGTACTATTGCAAGCAATTCGTTCACCAAAACGCAGCCCTGAATTGGCCAAAGCCATTGGCATGCTTTTTAAACCCTAGGCATTTCATGGAAAACATTTACTACCTACTTTTTATAGGCTTACTCTTTTGGTATTTTGTATATTTGCGAAAAGTAGCTGAATATGCGCGTTCTCACGCTGACCAGTATTGTAAACAAGAAAACTTACAATTTTTAGCTATAGCACGCTTATCTAGCCGCTTTAGATTCTCTAAACGCTTTGGACCACATTGGTTGAGTAATTTCGACTTTGAATTTAGTGGTGATGGCGAGTCAACATATCATGGCACAATAACATTGCGAGGCTACAAACTCGACAATATAGACACGCCCGCTTATCGCGTAAATTAACCTTGCTGGATATTAGCGATAAATTGTTGAGAATAATCGAAAAACAGGCAGAAAAAAAGCGACATAATGTCGCTTTTTTTTGACCACCTAACTATTTCCTTGGTTTGCATCCCTTCTTGCTTATTCCATAAGCGCTCTTTTCTATCCATGAAAAAAGTTGCATCGTGCATAACATCCGTATGTACCTATAGTTAAATAATCTAATTCCCTTTTACTTAATCATAAATCCGTTTAATTCATTAATACAACAACACTTTCCATGTTTTTTATATTAGTTGCTTTCCCTAGCACTTTGTCTCCAAGACAGAGTTAATTCTACTTAAACGATTATTTTATAAAAGCGGTAAGGTTATTAAATTATTAATAAAAACGTATACAAAACACACAGTAAAAAATAAAGCATACAAAATCAGTAACTTAAAAGTTGAGCATTGAAAATATTATCAATTTTACCGTATAAACTGACAACATCTGCAGACATGTCTTACATATAGTTCGCCTAATAATGACTATTAAGCGTTGGGCTTATCAATAACGACACTAGGCAGCAAAGACATAATTTATGAACTTGCTATTTATCATGACAAATATAATGAAAAATCGAACAGATAAACAGACTTTGGAGCTTAAATTAGTTAACCTTGCCCACTCTTATCGCATTTTCATTTTAGTACTTTTAAAGTTAGCTTTCTCGCGAGTTAGCCAACTTATTTCCCGGAGGTTTTATGCAACTTATCAAGTCATTTTTTTGCTGGCAAGGTTTTGATAATCGACAGCGTTTTATACTTATCGTACTTTCTTCATTATTAGTTTTTATCACCTTAAGTGCGAGCTTGAGTAATTTTAAATTAGTGAGCTGTGTAATATTGTTTTTATGCTCTTTGATATGCTTAGCCACAACAAAACGCAGACAAAATGATGCACAGTTTGATAAAAAATGGCTAATGGCCCCTGCCGGTAGCCTTTTAATTACAGGCTTGATAATAGTGTTTGTTGACTATGGTTTGAGTTACTGGCTATTAATTTTGCCAACATGTTTGAGCTTGCTGCTGTTAACTTACCCTAGTAACAAGCAAAGGCACTATGTACTTGGCTATAATGGGCCTGTTAACTTATCTAACTTACAAAAAACAACTAAAACCCACTCTCGTAGCACCCGGCGTGTTGAACCTACGATGAATAATATCGATGTTAACCATGCAAACACTAATGTTCATACAGATAATGTTGAGCATGCAAGACCAACAAATAATACGACTCAAGCGAATGCGAATATAAATGTAAACAAAGGACTTGAGTTTGCTGAGTCAATTAGATTAACGCTTTTTAGTAAAATGAATACGAGAATAACGATTGCAGTGATTGCATCATTCTTCTTGCTGATTCTCCTATTATCTTGGGTATTCTCTAGTACGACTGAAGTTGAAAGTCCCGTTGAAAATAAAGTTGCCCCGCAAGAAATAATAACCTTTCAACATAAACTTAGCTTTCCAGATAAATTTTCTGTCATGTTTGACGCTGACGATGCGCTTGTTATTCATTGGCAGGCTGATGTTTTAGATAATAGTGAGATATGGGCGTTAAGCAAAGCTAAAGGTGATATAAGCTGTAAAGTTATTGAGTTTAATAATGAACTACCGATTAGAACTTATGCTGTTAGCTCAAAGGATAACGGCTTATATGCCTATTTTTCACCTTTAGATACTAAAGCGCTTCTTAAAAACATCGCCTTTAAAAATAATTTCTCACTTTGTGGTTACAAATTTTCCTTAAAAGGTAGCCAAGCTACATTAGGAAAGTCTGCCTTTTATTCACCATTAATTGAGTATTAACTTTCAGGATAAGCCGTTAATTAATCGTGCAACGTTATTGCGAGCTGACTGAACGTTTATGATGCGGTGTTTAAGATCAACTCAGGTTACCCTTATTTAAATGAGGAATACTTTCAACGTAAAAATAGCTAACCAAGTTAGCTATTTTTTGTGGGTTCATCATCAATTTCAAAAGATAATATAAGTTTATAGGATGCTAATTATTTAACTTTTGGATAACCTGAGCGCAGATGTAGGTCAATAGCCCTAAGTACGTCATTACGCGATATAGTACCGAGTAAGTTTCCATTATCGTCTACAACTGGATATACCTTAGGTTTGTTTTTCAGCATTTGCTGACCTAGTTCAATAACGCTGTCATAAGGCTTAACCGTTAAAACTTCTTTGTGCATTAAGCTGGCAACATCAGCAATATGTTCGTTATAGTAAATAGTTTCGATCATTTTTGATAAAACATCACTTTCTGATAAAAAACCAATTAATTTATTATCTTTACCAATAACAGGTCCACCAATTTGCTTGGTTTTTAAAAACCTCAGTGCCGCTTCTTCTACTACCATCTCTGGCGTGAAAGTCACTGGATAATGGTTCATATATTCTTTTACTTCAAGACTATTCATAGTTATTTCCCTTATAAATCAACCCACCAACACTCATACCTATTTAGATCATCATTACTTGGACGCCTATTTTGACGCGCCTATTTTGTTGTTTAAATTATCTAGTTATTAACTTTATTTCGTAAATGACTCCATAGTGGATCTCTAAAATGTAATTAACACTTATAGCCAAATACTGCTCAGATATAAGCTCTTTTACATTCACTTTTTACATTTACTTATAAATTTACCTGTACATTATTAACTGTAGACTCATTTGCAGATAAATCATCAATTTACAGTGTTTTTTTCACTTTTTTACTCATACAATCGATTAACTGGCTAAAGCTAACAATGCTGGCTGTGTTGTCGTTGAAATAGACTGCTCAATCGATTTATAGGCATTAACAAAATCTTTTCTTAAATGTGACTTTAGATGCCCTTTAACGTTTTTAATCGGTTCTTTTTTCAAGACACAAAAAAGTGCTAACGCATAAACAGTTTCTGGTTCAGTTAATGCAGCTTGGCGGTTTAAACTGGCATTATTACAAGACCCACAACCGCCTTTAAATTGATAAGCCGTATTAGCAAAAATAACGCCAAATCCCATAAAACAAGCGACTAAATCTATCGCTTGTGGCAAATATTCTTTTCCGCCTGGTGGCAGTACTTTATTTGAAATCACCAAAATACTGGCAATGGCCTGGCTAATACCTGCGATTAAATCTTGTGGCTGATTTACCTGATTTGGATTAAACCCCAGCATTAAAGGCGTATTACTCAAATTAATATCAATTTCAGCATTTTCACCACGTATAACAGAACCTAACCTTAAGTCCTCAATAGCGGTTTTTGATGTTGGCGAAGTAGAGGTAATTTCTATCGGCCAATTTTGCATACCGGCGTATTTTTTGGTGTTAATAAACATAGCCTGTGCCATTTCATCTATGCTACTTACCGTACCAGGATAAAAGTCATTGTTAGGAAGAATCAATCTCGCATCATTTTTAAGCACATTAATATCAAAATTTTCAATCGCCCATGCAAAGGTATCAAGGATCCAGTTCTTGGTGTTTTCATCAATTATTGCTTTCGGACTAAACAGTTTTGCCAACATAATATTTCTACTTTTAATTCTATGATTTATACCAAACAGCTTGCACTACATTATCATCAGTTAAACGACTAGTTTTTAACATTTTGGGCTAATGCCCATTGCCAAGCCTTAGTATTATATAAAGGCACGGTTGATAACGAATGATGGTGACTGCCCGACGACTCTTTCGTTGAATAAGACAGGTAAATAAGGGTTTTATTTTCAGCATCATAAATACGTCTTACTTTTAAGCTTTTAAACAAAATGCTTTTTGATTCTTTAAAAACCACCTCACCATTTTTTGAACGATCAATTTGGGCAAGATGTTCAGCAGTTATTTCACCGGTTTGTCGACAAGCAATGCTCATATCCGAAGGATCCGAAAAATCTAAATCGGCTTCTACATGACTAATATGACAAGTTACACCTGTTACAATTGGATCTTGCTTAGCTTTAATCACCACATCTTTAGTAGTAAATAGTCCTAAGCTAACTTTCCCCACATCATCTGAGCACCCCACAAGAGTTAAGCCAAAAACTAAAGCTAAAGCTAAAGGAGCTTTAGAAGTAGTTAAATATTTAGGTACTATTTTTTGTATGTTGCTTTTATTAATCATCTTTAAATATCCCTACAAATGCTTCACCGTTTGACGATTTACTTGCACGATACATACCCGTGCTATTAAACGGCATGGTTATATTACCTTTGGTATCAATGGCAATAACACCGCCTGATCCGCCTGCTTTCACTAAAACATCATTTATCACTACGTCAGCCGCCTTTTCAAGGCTAATACCTTGATATTGCATACGAGCACATATGTCAGCCGCCACATGATAACGAATAAAGTATTCGCCATGACCCGTTGCTGAAACCGCGCAACTATTATTATTAGCGTATGTGCCTGCACCGATAATAGGCGCATCGCCAATACGACCAAAACGTTTAGCTGTCATACCGCCCGTACTTGTGCCAGCGGTTATAGTGCCTGACTTATCAAGTGCCACAGCGCCAACAGTGCCAAATTTATATTCATTATTGAGTGTTTTGTGTGCCGCTTGAAAATCTTTAAGCTCTTTGGCTTTTTCTGCCAATTGTTTTTTTGCCTTTAATAACGATTGAAACCTCGCATCAGTATTAAAGTAGTTATTTTCAACCAGTGCTAAGCCTTGCTGGTTTGCAAAAACTTCAGCGCCTTCACCACTGAGCATTACATGCACTGACTTTTCCATTACAGCTTCAGCTAACGCTATAGGGCTTTTCACGGTTTTTACACCTGAAACTGCGCCAGCATTTAAAGATTTACCATTCATAATTGACGCATCAAGTTCATGCTCGCCATCAAAGGTGTATACAGCGCCCTTGCCGGCATTAAATAACGGTGAATCTTCAAGTATTTGAATCGCAGCAATAACGGCTGCTTGGCTAGACTTACCTTCAGCTAACATGGCATAACCTGTATCACGCGCATGTGTTAATGCTGACTCATAGGCTTTTCGCTTCTCTTGTGTCATTTTACTTTTATCAATTGTGCCAGCACCACCGTGAATGGCAATGGCAAAAGCTTGTTCTTGATGAGCATGCGCAACATCAACAAGCCATAACGTTGAACTCGTTAATGTTAAAGCAGCCGCTAAAAATAATTTATTTTTCATCTAATTGCGCCATAGTTTTTAAGTGATTTCACCGCAGTCACTATTCGGTAAAAATATATAGTAACAATGTGCGATAAATTTTCAGTATTTACAAGTACTCAGCTCATGCAAAAAGTATTTCAATGTAGACAAAAATGAACTCTTTAGTTATTGTACTGGTCATACCATTTTATTATTTTTATAGGCAAGTCGCTTATATTGCTAAGGACTTTCATGACAGAGCAGCGCGTAATTGTAGAGATCACCAATAACATTGCCCACGTTAAACTAAATCGCGCAGATAAACTTAATGCGCTAGATATGCCAATGTTTATAGCTATTCGTCATACAATTAAAACATTGCGTAAAAATCGAGAAATTAGATCGGTTATTGTCTCTGGAAATGGTGACGATTTTTGCTCAGGCTTAGATGTTAAATCAATTATGAAATCGCCAATGAACATGCTAAAACTCCTGTTTAAAGTTTTGCCTTGGCGATCTAACTTAGCGCAAGTCGTTTCAACCGGTTGGCAAGCGATTCCCGTTCCTGTTATTTGTGTTATTCAAGGCCGCTGCTGGGGTGGTGGTTTACAAATAGCCCTAGGTGCAGATTTTAGGTTTGCTACACCAAACAGTTCACTATCAATTTTAGAAGGAAAATGGGGCTTAATACCCGATATGGGCGGTACAGTAGCATTACGTGATCTTATAGCGGTTGATCAAGCTAAAAAGCTCGCCATGACAGCAGAAATGTTCACTGGTGAACAAGCATTAGCCTTAAATTTAGTCACTGAAATAACAGCAACCCCACTAGAAGATGCACAAGCTTTCGCGCTTTCTTTAATGTCAAAATCTCCTGATGCGATAGCAGCAAATAAGAAGCTATATAACAAAAGTTGGAAAGGCAGCAAAGGTTGGGCATTATTTCGAGAGTCTTACTATCAGATTAGAGTTTTAATGGGTAAAAATGTCCATCGAAAAATTTATAATCAAACCCATGATGTTGAGCAGCACAAACCATTTTTAACGCGTAAGAAGTGGTGAGTTAACAAAGTTAAAACACCAAGTGATAACTATAGAGAATAGCTACTGATTGTCTACACGTTCTGCCTTTTCACCCAAAAATTCATCATAAAGCTGTTGATGAGCAGCTTTTGAAAAAGTATCTGTGCGATGTTCGTATTGTGAGATCCAATCAATCAGCATAGGTAAGTTAGCATCTTGGTCTGCTTTAGATTGATATTTATGCGGCTCCCAAGGACGGTTTTTCGCATTACTGATACATAATGTAATCGGTAAGTTTAAGAATACAATTTCACTACATTTTTCTAATGTGTGAACGAGTAAGTCACTATAACAGCCTTCTATTACCCACTGATTATTTTGCTCGACAAAGCTATTTATCTCGTTAACAGACACATCAACAGGTAGTCGCTGCGGCATGGGTGATTGTTCGGTGATTGGATACCAAGCTAAAGTGTCTAAATCTAAATGGGTAAGTTGATGTTGTGTTGCTATAACTTTGGCTAGACTGGACTTTCCGGCAGCCGAATTGCCAAAAATGACAACTCTTTTGAAGTGGGTCTTAATGTCTGCCATACAATAGTTTATGCCTTATTTCGCATCATTCTTCGCGTCATTATTAACGTTATTCTCGGCTGAATTATCGGCTAAGCTATCCGCTGAATTATCAAGAGTTGCTTCATTAGAGCTTACATCAGAACCTTCAGCTACATTGGTTTCAGCTTCATTTGCTGCAATAGCCGCACGTTCTGCTTTTGAAACGTACTTAGGCTTATTCGAATTTTGCAGCTTAGCATTCATTTTTTTAAGCTTTGACTTCAACGTTTGGTTAATTTTCTTTTTACGGTTCATATAACAGGTATTCTTCTTTTTAAATTGCTGGTAATTGTTATAACAGCGGATTACTTAAATCCGCTAGTTTGGACACTTCTATCTATAGTTAAACTTTATAATACAGCGCTATTTATCTATTTTAGCAAAGGATGATCAGCAGGAAGCTGTTTAGCAATCCATAACGCTAATTTGTGCTTCATGCTGGCTAAGTCTTCACCGTCTTTTGGTAAAGGTTGAATAAGCTTATCGTTAACTAGCAAACGGTATAAGCTTTCAATTTTTTCCTTTGCGGCATTGGTTGCCGAAAAGCCTTTATAACCACGATTTTTCGCGTAGCCTTCACCAATTGTTATGGCTTTTTTTAATAGTTCTGCTTCGTTTTTTAACTTCTTCATTTGCCGAATTTGTTCCTGTTTTCTTAATTTTTCCGGTTATTTAACCATTAAGCATAAGTATTTTAATGGTTAAACCTGATTCTACATAGTGATTAAATTAATAATGAAATCACTGATATCTGTTTATACGTTAGTATAAACCGTTAAGCCATTGGCATATCTAAATAAAAAGCATTAAGTTTATTGCCATCTAAATCTCTAAAATAGCCCGCATAAAAACCGTCTAATTCAGCTCTTGGCCCAGCAGGCCCTTCACAAGTTGCACCGAGTTCAAGCGCTTTTTTATAAAAAGCATCTACTTCATCTGTAGAGTGAAGCATGATAGCAACCATAACGCCGTTACCCACAGTTGCTGGCTTACCGTCAAAAGGTTTCGTGATAGATATACCCGCTTCTTCAGGCGATCTTGACCAAGCAATAAATTTATCGGTTTCTAAAAAACGTTGTGCGCCAATTGTGGCAAGCAATTCATCATAAAAAGCGACTGCTCGCTCTAAATTATTTGTACCTAAAGTAACGTAACCTATCATGGTATATTCCTCTTATTTACATATTTAGAAATCAGCCAACATTGATGGTTCAAACTGGTCGGTTGATAGTGTTAAATTTAGATTTTCTAATTGGCTATTTAATTCGTTTATATCAGTATTGAGTTTAGACATTGTGAGCGTATTGTCATCTAATAAATACACTTGTTTTAAACTCGCATAATAAAAATTCAAAATAATTAACGCATTGACGTTTACGTCGTCAGCTTCTGCAGCCACTTTAATTTTTTTCAGTTTACGGTAAATCAAGTTTTGCTGCTGTTTAACTTGCCAGACATAATACACTTCACTAAAAAATGCGCTAAATCGCAATCTATGAAGCGCAAAAACACAAGTTAATAACGCGAGCAATACACCCATAAAGTTGTAGCTAAAGTTACTTTCTGTACCTGTAGCCTCATTAACTAATTCGCCCGTTATAACATTAGCAGGGTTAGCCAATAACTGTGCACTATCAGCAAATAACATAATTAGCGCTTGTCCATACACCAGTGCTAGGGTAAGTAAGCTGGCAATAAAGCCAACAATAATAATATTTAAATGTTTACGGTAAACGGCTTTATCAATGTCTTTTAACTTCATTTTTCAACTTACTTCTTATATTTTGAACACATAATATGGTTAGGGATATTGGGGCTAATCAATCGCCAACCCAGAATGTCGATTTACTTGTTGGCTCACGCCACTTTGCCAAACACTTTGGCTACTGGCGATGCTTAAATGTTTTTTCGCTCGAGTAATGCCAGTATATAATAATTCGCGCGACAATAATCTATTGTCTTTTTGCTCTGGCAACACCATTGCAACATGGTCAAACTCACTGCCTTGGGTTTTATGAATAGTCATCGCGTATACCGTTTCAAACTTAGGCAAACGCGAAGGTAAAATCCAATCTAAACCACCCTTTGCATTCTCAAATACCGCCATTAAATGCCCTTGGGCATTACGCCAAAGTACGCCAATATCGCCGTTATAAACGCCTAAACGATAGTCATTTTCGTTGATCATGATCGGCTGTGCAGCATATAAATGAGTATTTGATTCAAAGCGGTTAAATGGAATAGCACCTTTATTACGTAAAATATCAATCACTAAAGCATTCAGACTTTCAACACCTTGCGGGCCTTTGCGAGTTGACGATAAAATTCTAAATTTTGCCAATAACTCGAAAGCCTCTTCAACCTTGCTACATTGAAACAGGCCTAAGTAATATTGCTCAACAAGGGGAGCTAACCAGGTTTCAATGCTGCCTGATAATAATGTTAACTGTTTGTCTTTGCTGAGGCCTTGGCTTAGCGACGCATTATCTTGTGTTTCACTTTGCTTTAATAGTTGCCAACTTTCTTGGTATTGACCATTAATGACAAAATTCGCAATTCTGCCTATGCCACCCTCACCATCGAAACGGCGACTTTTTAGGAGAAATGTTACACAGTCGGCAGCACTATACTGGCTGTTATTAGCTTCAGCAGTTTCAACTTTAGTGAGCGAGTTATAACCCGTTACTTGCGCTAAATAATGGTGATTTACGGCGCTATAACCTAGGTGAGGACGCGGCGCAAAATCGGCTAAAACACTGCCAACAGCAACTGAGGGTAATTGGTCGGCATCACCCAATAAAATAACCTTAGTTTTAGTCGGCAAGGCGCGAAAAATTCGTGTCATCATAGGTAAATCAACCATAGAGACTTCATCAATCAATAGAATATCAATGTTGAGTTGATTCTCTTGATGATGACGAAAGTTTACCTGATCGGGAATAACCCCCAATAGTCTATGAAGGGTTTTTGCTTGCTCTGGAATTAAGTCTAATATTTTGTCATCAATACTGCCGCGAAACGCTTTAACTGCACTGGTAATTGATTCAGATAATCGTTGTGCGGCTTTACCGGTAGGCGCAACTAAAGAAATATTTGGAATAGTAAAGCTATCGCTATTGTTACTTTTGGTGCGAGCAAGCATCAACAGTGCGGCAAGCAACTTGGTTACTGTATAGGTTTTCCCTGTACCTGGGCCACCAGCAATAATAGCAAAGTTTTTGTTAATGGCATTGGCAACAGCAACGGCTTGCCAATCAATTTCGCTAGGTTGAACATCGTTTAGTTGTGCTAAATCTGGAAACAAACTTCCGATGATGCTTTTAATATTGCCAACGTCATCAAGTGCCTCAATGCTATTATTTGAAGGTGCGTCTAGTGCACTTTTTATGATTCGACGCTGGCGAACCACTTGTTTTAATTCTTGTTCAAATTGATAATAACGGCGCAGATACAACCGTTCATGACTACATACTATGGGTTGTTCAAATGCATTTTCATTATTTGGATCAGTTAACCGTAATTCAGCCACCAGTGCGGTGAGCGTATTTAAATCAGAAAATAAAAAGCCCTTAGTTTCTGAGTTACTTTCATTCATACCGGCAGTAAATAAGCGTTTTCCCGCCACTTGCGCAAGCGGCAAGCAACTATGACCGTCTCGTAAGCTTGCACTTAAGGCAATTAATAAGTGAAACCATTGCAGTTGCTTAATTTCTTGGTTCAGTTCTAGTAATGAAGTGCTATCAGGTTTAAAAATCAGACACTGATTAATTTCTTTCGCGAAAAAGTAATCTACGGCAACTAACCCATCTAATTGACGATTAGCATGTTGAAACGATGCATAAATACTTTCTGATTGGTGAGTAACTTTGCTTTCGATGTTAATTACAGGTTCAGACATGCGTAGTTTCTCCTGTAAAAATACTGTCTAGTTGCTCTAATTCTTCGAGGGTAATTTGACGATAATAAACTCCGCATCCTTGATGTTCTTTTTGATCTGTCATGCCACGCAAATATAGATAATAAATACCACCAAAATGCTGCGCAGGATCGTAATCGGCTAACGCATATTTTAAATGTCGGTGCAGTGCTAAGGCATAAATAAGATACTGTAAATCATAGTGACTTTTTTCAATGTTTTGGCGCATTGTCGCATCGTTATAGTCACTATATTCGTTACCTAAATGGCTAGATTTATAATCACAAACATAATATTTACCATCGGCTTGAAAGATTAAATCGATAAAGCCATGCATCATACCTTTTAGCTGTTGATACGATGGTAAATGTACACGATGTTGCTTTGTTCTATTGTTACTGGTGTTAGTACTGACTAGGTTGTTTCTATGTTTAGTCAGTAGTTTGGTTAAATCACGACTACTAGCAGAGCGCATAGGATAATAAAACTCTGTTTCACGCAAGGTATCTTGCGGTGCGAGTTGTTTTAATGACAAAGTATTATCAAGGTTAAGTGGCGTTTGTAACACGGCTTCTAACCACTCGACAAGCAGTGCTTGGCCCTGCTCATTCGGTGCACTATCGCTACTTTCAATTGGACTGTTGTTAACATTGCCTAACGTGTTTTGAACTGTAGTACTGTTATCATGATTGATATTGATATCGCCGTTGATAGCGCCATATTTTACCAACGGCCAATGGCAACTTTTTTGCCAATCTGGCGTAGAGAAATCAGTTTGCTCTAAAATGTCATGCAATAAGTTACCTGTTTGAGCGCCTTTGGTGAGAGAAAAACGCAGTTCAATGGCCTTTTTAGGTAACGTAAATAAATCAGCTTGTTCATCAGCAAACATCGCTTCTTCGGTGTCACGATCGGGTGCTGAAACACCATTATGACGTAAGTTTTTGCTCAAGGCTGAAAATGAACTTAACCACCAGTCGCGTTCAATTTTACCGTTGAATTTCGCCACAGTTGGTTCAGCTAAAACATTACATTTATCAGACGTACTTTCAGTAGTTAATCTACCTAAGGTATTTTCTGCTAGCTTTGCCTCAGACAAGTTTGCTTTAGGTAAGTTTGCTTCGGGTAAGTAGTTATCTAACATTTCAAGCGCAACTTCGTCTGGATTGTCTTGTGCTAGTTGTTGCAAGCTTTGCACAATATCAGTTGCGGCTGACCATTTAAGCGTTTTACCTAAAGGTGATTTTTCAAAGTTGTCAAAAGCGGTGCTGAGAATATAACAACGTTTTTCGGCGCGTGTTACGGCAACATAAAGCAACCGAATCGCTTCTGCATAGGCTTCTGCTGCCATGCGAGTTTTAGCTTCTTCACTGCCATCAAGGCTATGATGAATAGCGCCGTTTTCGTCATGGTGCTCAATAAAAGTAACATTACGAGTGCCAAATTTAAGCGGGTCTTTATGGCGCGTGGCAAACGGTACAAATACCACTGGGTATTCCATGCCCTTAGAGCCATGTTGTGTAATTATGCGGATCAGGTTTTCATCACTTTCTAAACGTAGTTCAGCTTCAACTTCAGGGTTGTCTATTTGGCTTTGTTGTTCAAACCAAAACAGCAACTCTTGCGGTTGGCGATGTCGTTGGCTTGCCCCTTGTAGCAATTCAAATAAATGTAATAAATTAGTTAGTACTCGGTCGGCGTTACTGTTCGCACAGTTGCTGTTGGCATCACTCACATCGATATAAAAATGCTGATGCATTAACTGCAATGCCATACTGATAAAGCCTTTAAACTGCCATTCATTACGCAGCTTTTCAAAACTAATTTTTAATTGCTGCCATTGCTGCTCGTCGTGCTGCAACTGCAAAAGTTTATCGTGATTAAAGCCCATTAACGGGCTGGCTAATGCGGTAGTATATAATCGATCATTCTCTAAAAATAAAATACCTTTTAACACTTGTAGTAAATGTTTGGTTTCGTCGCTCTGCAATAAATTAGCGCGATTACTCATAAATACACTGGCTAAACCGCACTCATTTAAGGCAAATTTAATGTCTGCCGCTTCAGTGCCATCGCGCACCAATAGCGCGATATCGCCACTGGCAATTTTAAGATCTGAGCACGCTAACAAGCGCACAATTTCATTAGCACACCAAGCGGCCATATTCGCCCGATAACTTTGCTTAACGGCCTTGTCTTTACCATCTTTACCTTTAGTTTCTGATTCGACATTAAAATGCACAAACTGCAAAGCGTTAAATTCATTATCTAAAAACACTTTTTCATGCGCTTTTGGTGAGGCTTTAACCGGTAAATAAGGAATTTGATAACCAAAAACATCCTTCGCTTCTTCTGATAATTTATTACCATAAAACAAACGGTTGTAGCCGGTGATCATCGCCGCACTTGATCGCCAATTGGTATCCATTAACCATTGGTAATCACAATCATTGCGTGCTGAAAGGTATGCAAAAATATCGCCACCACGAAAACCATAAATCGCTTGTTTAGGGTCGCCAATCATATACAACGCAGCACTTGGCTGATGATAATATATCGCTTTTAAAATCGAGAACTGCTGTGGGTCGGTATCTTGAAACTCATCAATAAGCGCAACAGGAAATTGAGAGAATATGCTGTTAGCTAAAACTTGTGTTGGTTTATTGCCAGGCTCTTGTCCAGAGTCATGCTCTTTTTCATTAGTTAAGCAATCATTTAACGTACTGATTAAATCGTCAAAGCCCATCACATTGGCTTGTAACTTTTTACGGATGATTTCAGTGCGTATATGGTAAATGCCTTTTCTGACTACCAGTAAAGCATGCGCGCGATTAAGTTGTTTGGCTAAGTCAGGGTGTTGTTTTTTAACGGTGTTAACTGCAGTAAAAATCTCCACTAATTCACTTTTTACTTTTGAACGTGCATAACGTCTGCCATCAATAAAAGCGTCAGGCATCTTTCCATGCTGGCCTGTTACATTGGCTGATAACTCGGCAAGCCAAGTTAATAATATATCTAACTCTTGTTGACGTTTTTCACGATCAGCCCCTTTTTTAACATCAATTAACGACTCAGTTAACATAGCCTTATGTGCATTCAAACTCGCAATAGCCTGTTCAACTAACGCTTTAAATTCAACACTTATGTTTGCTGGGTCTTGCACGTTAAGTACATTTTGTGTCGATAACGCTTTAGAAAATTGATTAATAAAACTGCCTGGCTCTGGCCAAAACTCAGTTACTAGCTTAAAGGCTTGATTGTTGTTTTCTGTATCTAATGCTAATACTCGATACCAATCTTGGCAGGCTTCTAAAGTAATATCTTGGGTGTCAGTTTCCATTTGAGCATTAAAACTAATACCACTGGCAAAAGCATACTGATTTAAAACCCGTTTACAAAAGCCATGAATAGTGAAAATAGCGGCTTCGTCGATATACAACAACGCTTGGCTTAAGCGTGCTTTTACTTCGCGGCTACCAATGTTTTTAGTGGCTAAGTTCGCGCTTAAACTTTTAAAGTAATCATCACTAACAATTAAACTGTCCCAGTTATGCAAACTTTCTCGGATAAAATCATCGATACGGCCACGAATTTCTTCTGTCGCATCTTTAGTAAATGTCATTACCAAAATTTGTTCAATCGGTAACTCTCGCTCTAATAATAAGCGTAAGAATATACGGGTAATATTATGCGTTTTACCTGTGCCAGCACTGGCTTCAATTAAATGCTTACCTTGCAGCGCTATGGTATTAGCGTTTAAATTCTTCACTTTTTAGCTCCCTGCTTTGCGCTTGTTTTCACTGTTTGCAAGGCTTCAAACATTGGCTGATATAAGGTAAGTAATCTTGGCGATATATCGTCATATTCTGGACATTGAGCCCAAAAATATTGTACATAAGGGTCATCGCCCAACGCTTGAAAACTGTTACTGTCAGACCAAAACTGTTCAAATTGTGTTTGATCAAATACTTTGCTCTTACGTATTTTTTCAGCAAGGTCACCATTAAGTAACAATGCTTGATGCTGACCTAAATAAAAGCTGGTCACTAAACGCAGTAATTGCCCTTTGGCATCTTCAATATCATTAAAATAGAACTGGCTAGGTTTCTGGCTTTTAGTGTCAAAGTAATAACCGTGAGTAGCGCAAATTTGGGAAAGAGTGTCAGCGTTTTCTTGTGCTTCATCCGTTTGTGCTATTTGAATAATTAACTGGTGTAAATATAGGGTAAATAGGTCTTTGGCTTTGGCACTACTGCTGCGATAAAACACCGCTTTGTTATCAACAAGAGTCAATTTGCTGCTCAGCGTAAGGCGTTTAGGTAATACAGCTTTTAATATTGCCCATTCGTCATTTGAAAACAAACCATCATCAAGCATATTTTGCTGAGTTAAAACAGCGCCTAAATCAAGTGTAATATGACAATCAATCGGTTCAATAGTTAAGGCGTTATTCTGGGTTAACTCAGTGATGATAAACTGACTAAAGTTTTCACTGTCTTTTTGCCAACCAGCGATAAGATCATCAGTGCTTGGCAAATCAGGTAAATAGCCAGCAAGTTTGGCGCTAAGTAATATATCGTCACAACTTTGTTTACTTTGTTCTGGCGCTAAATAGTAATTGAGTAGCTCTTGCCTCAGTAAGTAACTATCGAGATGGTTAGGCACAAAAGGCTCTACGTCATTAATTAGTGTGTCTGTGTTATCTAGATATAAATAAAGAGCTTGTTGCGCATAATAACGTGCAGGATGCTGATAAAAACGAATAACATCATTAGCTGACAAACTGTCTTCAATAATATCCTCGTTACTCGATGACACCTGTAATATGCTGTTTTCTTTCAGATTATGTTCAGAATTCTCCGCACTTTTTGTTCGTCGTAAATTTAGCCAGTTAGCGTCAAAGCTAGCAAAACTATCGAGATAATTTTTCTCACTAAACGCCTGCATCGGTAATTGTCGAACCTGACCCAATCTATTACTTTCTGCCTCAGCATTTAAGCCGAGCAATTGCCATCCATAACCACGTGCTAGATATTCCATTAACTCTTTTAAAACTAACGATGGCTGTCGGTCTTTATTGTTTCGAATATTTTTACCTTGATAACTTAAGTACAAGGCTTGGCGTGCAGAAATTAATGCTTCCAGGAATAAATATCGGTCGTCGCCTCTGCGTGATCTATCGCCCAACTGCGCGGGTGTAGTGGTCATTAAATCAAAACTTAATGGTTGGCGTTGGCGTGGAAATTCACCGTCGTTTAAGCCTAAAACTGCAATGATTTTAAAGGGAATACTGCGCATAGGTAGCATAGAGCAAAAGGTAACTTGCCCGATCATAAACTGTCGACCAGGATCTGGTTGACTAAAATGGCTGTTTAAAAAGTCGCGAATAACCGCCAAACTTATTTCGTCACAATAATTGGCATGCTGACAATACTCGACTAACGACTCAACAGCGCTGCGCACAACATTCAATCCGTTATCGTTTTCATCGTCGAATAGTTGCAGTAATAAATCAAACAAAAACTCTTGCCATTGCGTTGCTGTTCGCGCTTTTGACATATTAATAGCGGTTATTTGCAACTGCTCAATAATTAGCATTAACTTGCCGAGAAGTTCGCTATCGCTTCCCTCAATGGTCGGCAATAGCATTTGGTTTTGGTAAATAACTCGATGGTCAGCAAAGGCGAAACCTCGCATTAGACGCGATAAACCTTGCTGCCAAGTAAAGCTATCACTCGCGCCCTTTAAGTTTTCAGTTTGTTCAACTTCACTTTGCGCTAGTACTTGCTGCTTATGCGCTTTATCTAAACCCCAATGTACTGCTGAAATTTCGAGCCAATGGGTAATTTTTTCAATGTCGTCTAAGTTGATAGCAAAGCGAGACTGCATAGCGGGCAAACGTAATAAAGCAATTAGGCTTGAGACTTGGAATCGACTATCAGGCAAGGTTAATAGCTGGGAAAATGCAGCAACTAAAGGCTCGGCGTCTTTGCTTATACGATCAGCAATAGAACATGGCAGTGGTGGTACTTCGTCTGCAATATCTTGCCAACCACGAGTAAACACCGCATTAACATAGGGTGCATATTGCTCTACTTGCGGACACATCACTAAAACATCTTTTGGCGTTAAGCTTTTGTCTTGATTAAATTGGTGTAATAGCCAGTCATGTAAACCTTGAACTTCACGCAAAGCACTATGAGCACTGGTAATTAAAATTGAACCGTCTACTTTAGGCGCTTGGTGATGACTTTTAGACTCGAGTGAACGCGCATCAGTTAGGGAAAGAATATCTTGTTGAACACTCGCCAAAACACAGGCTTGTGCAATAGCTTCTGGGCTAGGACTGGCTATATTTACATCACTTACCTCTTCATTTTTTAAGTCTGCTACTGCTGACTCAAATACTTCAATGTTGATGGTACTGTATTGATACAACAAGGCCATAAACTCTCGCCCTTGCTGACCTAAATTGGCTAAAAGTGGGTTACCTACTTGCTGGTTTATATCCGCTAAATCGTTACTTTCATCATTATCTATGCTCAACTCAGAGCTTTCTTGAGCAAACAAACCTAATTGCTGATTGTTTACAGCACTATTTTCATCATTTTTTATATTTTCTGTATTTTCGTCCGCTGAAAAATCAGTACCTTTAATCCAAGCTTCAATGGCATTTTTTTCAGTAACCACATCGCCCCAATATGCGTAACACGGATTTAAATGGAAAAAGTGTACGTCTATTTTTTCACTCAAAGCATTAATAAATTCAAGCCAAAGAGGCGCCATGGCATTAATGCCAAAAAATGACAACCTGTGCGGTAACGCTTGCGCTTTTAATCTATCAGTATTGTTTAAGTTTTTTATTGCCAGCGCGACTAATTCACGCGGATTATAAGGTTGTTCACGTACCAGTAAGTGCCACAATTTACCTTGCCAAATAGCATTACTCTCTTCAGTATGTTCATGCTCACCCGAAACAGCAGCACTCACTTGTTGATCAAAAGCTGGAAACTTACCTTGATGCCAATCGTCGATCCATTCAGGTCGAAATATTAAATATTGTTCGTATAAATCGGCAAGCTGACACGCCAACTGATAACGTTTTAACTGTTCAGCTTCGGTGCACTCTTCACTTTGCTTGTTATTATCAACATTGTTTGTATTTGTCTGCCAATAATCACTTGCTACTTTAAACGCGTCATCATCAATCACTTCATTAGACGCTAATAAAGTATCAATACGCCAAGCAAGTACTTCACGGGAGTACGGCGACTGCTCGGGCACGTCTTCATCACTGGCTAAATTTCGAATTAAGTTCCACAAAAATTGCGACGGTAAAGCATAGCGCATATTCATGCTGATACCGCGCTGTTCGGCCAGTGACATATTAAGCCAATGTTGCATACCAGCATTTTGCACGATTACGGTGTCTTGTGCGAAAACAGGAAGTGGGGAAAGTTGCTGAATTTTATCAAGCAATACTAACAAATTTTCCATTTTATTAGCGGGATAAAGATAGAACAAATGCGCGCCTTTTTAGCCATTTTTCTTATAGCTAAATTTAACCACATCAAGCCCGATAACACTAGCGGATGTTGTGCTATCGGTGTTGTATTTTATTGAAAAAACGTATTTAAAAATTAAGAATGATCTATAGAGATATCATTTGGAAAAGGCTTGCCTTGATTCGTTTCCATTGCACCTTTAAGGCTCAGTAAAAAAACCGCCCACTTCGTACTACAATGTGCCATGAAATCTGAACACTCTTGCCAATTAGTATGACTAAAACGCACAAATGTTTGTACGCCATCAGTAGACAATTGAAAACTAATTTCAGTACTCACCCAAGCCTCAGGCATATTACCAGAATGTTGCCAACGCACGGTTTTATTTGGCTCCAGTTCGGTAACTTTAAAGTCGGGACCGCCACCATTAAAACGAAACTTGATAATTGAACCAACGGCGCCCGCACCTGATACATCGTTAGTCCACCATTGCGTTAAACCTTCATTAGTAGTTAATGCTTGATATATTTTTTCAACTGAGGCTTTAATGCCAACTCGATGACTTATTTCATGCATAATATTTTCCTACTTTTGAAAGGCACACTCAGTTTTAACTGACAATAATGTTACAACTATAGCGCGTTTATTAACTTATAGGATTAGTTTTTAGCCTCTCTGGTGCAATTGCCCACCATACAAACCAAACGAATAAAAACTGACATGGTAGACGAATATATAATAAAAGCGTTGATATGTTTGTATACTTTTCAGGGTGCAGAGCCATATGTATATTAGCCGGATAAATAGCGATGATTAATGCTATTACCCCATAGCCAGCTAATAACCGTGTTTGAGGAATTAGAATACCAATGGCACCTAATATTTCCAAAACACCACTAATAAGCACAAGTTCTTTATGGTATCCAAGGTAATCAGGCATCGCCTTGATAAAAAAATCAGCTATAACAAAATGTGCAATTCCGCCAGTTAGAAAAAATAAAGCAATGACTAAAAGTGGAATACGGGGCATCTATTTCTCTTCACAATTTGTTTATCATCATTGAGTATTCGAATAAGCCAGAACAACCATTCATTTTATAATGATTTTACAACAAAGCCTTACGCTTAATTATGGTTTTGCAGTTATGAGATTAACTATTGAATTTAAATAGGCACTTTCTGTTATCAATGTAAGAATCTTACTCTTGTAATAACCATTGAGTTTTTATAAAAACAGAAAGCACGTTAGCTACTTTTTTCGTTAAATGACTAAGGTATAAATCAATTAATCTAATACAGACAACTTCTTTTGGAGTTGCTTTATCTTCCTTTTTTTATCTTTTATTTTTGCTTTATATTTGAAAATTTTATCGCTATCTTTCTGTTTTACCGCTTTATTGAGATCCGCTTCATATTCAGTGACTGCAGTTTTAGCTTCTGCAATATCTTCAATTAACTCTGCTTTAAGCCCGTCGTTAGTACATTGCTCTTTCACTTTTTCAAGTGCATTTGTTAATCGAGTGACTTTGGGCTTATTATCATGTTTATTTGCAATAATACGCTGATTTTCTATTTCACAGACCTTCTTTTCACAACCTTTTAGCTTAGTACAGCTAGAAGATGCTATGGCTGAAGTAGACCAAGCAAAAAAGAGTACTCCTACCAAGGTCATGGTTGGAACAGTTAAGAACTTATTAGATATATTGCTCATATTAGATCTCCAAGGGCGTTAAATAGGGACAAATCTGTTAATTGATGTTATCTGTTGATGATAGCACTCTAACCGCATTAATTTTTTTAAACAATAAAAAACCTTGGTATTTAATTTCGATTAAAATATACCTTAATTAATTGCTTAAGGTTTTGATAAACGCCCCACTCGTAGCAGAGTTAATCTGACCTATTACTTGAATGTGACTTGCTTGTTACTTGGATCTGATTTGCTTAGTTCTGTAAGAAAAACCAGCTTAATCTCACCAATTTCATCACACTATTTTCTCAGCAAATAATTGAAACTATTAGCTTAAAACTTATTATTTCAAGCTTTTGATATTTGCAAACTCAATGGCTAAATACTTTTTCAAGTCATTCACATGCTCTTGCTT